>JACRBX010000028.1 GCA_016219225.1 Deltaproteobacteria bacterium | reverse complement strand
CACCTCGGATATAGCCTTTTTAGCCGCCGAAGGCGCGCTGGAAGGCGTGGACCGGGAAACGCTTGATTACATCATTGTCGGTCAAAATTTCGGAGATATGAAGGCCGACAACCCCAGATCCGACATGGTCCCCACCATCGCTGCCAGGGTAAAGCACAAGCTGAAGATAAAAAATCCTTATACTGTGGCCTATGACGTTCTCTTTGGGTGTCCGGGTTGGCTGCACGGGATGATTCAGGCCGATTATTATATCAGGTCCGGGGACGTCAGGAAGGTTCTGGTTATCGGGACAGAAACCCTGTCCAGGATTTCAGATCCCCATGACATAGACAGCATGATCTATTCCGATGGAGCCGGGGCCGTCCTGGTTGAAGCAACCGACCGGGAAGCCGGAATCCTGGCCCATGTTACCCGATCCGACACCTTTGACGAAGCCTACCTGTTACGCCTCGGCCCATCCTACAATCCCGATTATGACCGAAACCGGCTGTTTCTCAAGATGGACGGTCACGAGATCTACAAATATGCCGTCAAGACCGTTGCGGAGGCGGTAAAACGAAGCCTGGACAAGGCCGGATTTTCTTTGTCCGACGTCAAGAAGGTCTTGATACACCAGGCCAATCAAAAAATGGATGAAGCGATCCTGAAAAGGTTGCTAAAGTTATACCAGATAGAAAAAAACCCGGCAGACATTATGCCGATGACGATTTCCTGGCTGGGGAACAGTTCTGTGGCCACCTTGCCTACTCTCTTTGATCTATTACAAAGGGGGAAGCTGAACAACCATGTTCTCCATCCGGGAGATCTGGCTGTTTTTGCTTCCGTTGGAGCCGGCATGAACATTAATTCCATGGTTTACAGGATGCCTTAATCCCGGCTAATCTTCAAAGAGCAGGCACAAAATACTCCGGGAAATATTAAGAATAGGGCTCTTGCTGCTGTTGAATACGGCATGATAGAAACGCGTGTCGGCGATCGAGCTGTTTAAAAAATTTTCAATGAACCGCTCGCGCAGCTTCTGGTTCTCAATCACCAGAGTTCTCGCTTCCTCGATGGGGATATCCAACCGTTGTTGGATGGACCGGATACGGTGCTCGATGGGCGCTTCGAGCCGGAAGTGGAAACAATTGGGGAGGTGCTGGGTTAAAATGGCTCCCCCCCGGCCGACGATGATGGCGTTTCCTCCGAGGGCGATCCGAATGACATAGCGGGCCAGGACCTGGTAGGCATCACTGTGGGTAAGCATACCGGGGATCATCGTGACCAGGGCATCGAAGGCCTGAGAGGCATCCCCGAGGTTAGTCAGGAGACGTTCGGAGAGGGCCGTTTCACGGCTGACCTTTTCAATCAGAGTCTTGTCGAAGATCGTCCAGACATCCCCTGTCTTCTTTTCGAGGAGGTTCTGCACTGTTTCAGCCAGCGGAAAACTTTCACAGCCGAACTGCCGGGAAATGGTGATCGTCGGTTTCCGTTCGTGACGAGGTTCCTTCTTCAATTGCTCTTGAATCGCTATCCAGGTTGACAGCCGACGGTCGATATTGGGAACCAGTTTCTCTGTAAACATGTTCAACCCCTCCTTTTGGATTCTTTCCTCTCGCCTTGTATTGGTCTATTTTCTTATTAAGCCCTCATGCCCGGGTCAGGCGCCACGAAGCATGAAAATAGATTCAAGGCCCAGAATTTTTCATACTTGAAACTTGTATCTTGCATCTTGCATCTTGAAACTTTATTTTCGAACTAATTATAAGAGATTTGGCTGAAAGGGGTCAAGAACAAAAAGCCCCTTGCGCCCCTTCACTTTCAGGCAGATTTCCTGCAGACCGCCAACCTCTCATTTTAAAATAGAGGTTTTTCTACCTTAAAATACAGTCTTTACCTTATCGCCTCCCCCGGTTGTTTTCATTAAGATATTTTTAACATCCATAATTACCTTGCCAACAACAGGAGAACATCATGTCCGGGATAAAAAAGGGGCTTTTCTTTATTTCATTTTTTGTAATCGGTTCTCTTCTGGTTCTGTCCTTTTATACCGAGAACCGGCAGGAGCAGAAATCCAACCAGGACCTGGCCGATCCTGCCGCTTCCGAGGCCGGTAAGTCGGCCCACAGGATTCATATCCACTATATCGGTCCTCAATCGGCCTCAGCCGCTTCCGAGACCGAAAAACAAACGGCCTATTCCTCCATGTCCGGGCCGGGCAAAAAAATCCCTCTTGGAAGCGGACATTATTTCCTTTACGGTTTCGATAAAAAACCCAAGCTGGGCATCGTAATCATGAAGGTCGAAGTCTTTACCCGAGAAGGCAAAAAAGATACCTCCTTTCAGATCAAGGCCGATGCCGATATGCCCTCCATGAGGGGTGCACATGGAACAGGGGACCGGCCTTTTACCCTTTCCAAAAAAGGGGATTATCTCCTGCCGGTTGATATCGTTATGCCGGGCGATTGGGAAATAAGGCTGACCCTCGTTAAAGAAGGCAAGGTCATTTTCAGGGGGAGTTATGCCTTCAATGTTTAGTCGCCTGATTCTTGGCCTGTTGCTTTTAGCCCTGCCGAAAATGGCCCAGGCAGCCGACCACCTGCTTTATTTCGAAGCCCAGGGGATCGCCGGTTATTCTTCTCAACTGGAAAAACCGGTCTATTATTCCATGAACCCCGATGCCGAGATGCAGAAGCCGAGTATCGGTTTTGATTATCTGAAACGATTTTCAGGAGAATCCGGAGATTGGGGCACCTTTGCTCTTCAGGGGCGTCTGGCCCTGACCGTCGATGGAGAAGACAAAAGATTTGAGACCCAGTTCTACAATGCCTATTTTAAATTGAAAACCCCCGGACCTTATGTCTGGGTCGGACATAACCGTCCGGCTTTCGGCCTTTCCTCCTATTTCGACAGCCACGGCCTGATTTTGAGGACCCTGGCCATACAGGGTTTCGGTTATGACCGGGACTGGGGGGCAGGGCTCTATCGGGATTTTTCCTGGGGGGATATCTCGGCTAGCGTCACCACCGGTACCGGGATGCCGGCCTATTTAAAGGGCAATTATATGACTGCGGCCCGCATCTCTTACGGGGTGTTGAGCCAGGATAATTTTAATTGCGGTTTTTCCCTGGGGTACGGCAATACCCTGGACACCATGGGTTATAATGTCAGGGACCCGGAGCCCATACTGATGAGGCTGGCCAGTGCCGACCTGACCCTCCTTTGGAATAACTTCGAGCACCGGTTCGATCTCCTGGCCGGGGATTGGCTGGGAAATGACACGCATGCCCTGTTTTACCGGATAGGGATGAATCTGGATCCGGAAAACCGGTTGAAGATAGAGGCCCAGCCCACCTACTGGAAGTTCGGCAATGAAACGGATTTTCAGATGTCTTTCTGTTTTTCAAGCCAGGTAACCTCGGATCTGACGGTCCGTTTAATGCATACCTACGACCGCAATACCGATGACAACCGGTTTATCATGCAGCTCTATTTCTACATGCCCCTGTTGTGAGATTCCCGGGCACTATGAAACAGGAAATTTTTTCAGACGATGGGCTATGGGCAATAGGTGCTGGGCAAGGTACAGGATTCAATGTTTTTGCACATAAAACTTGCAACTTTATTTTCCAACCGATCCCTGACCCCCGAACCCTGGCTCCTGATCCCTATTTTCATACTAAGCCCTCATGCCCGCCTGAAGCGGGCACCGACCAAGCATGAAAATGGATTTTCCCAGACCTTGAACCCTGAACCTTGAACCGTATTTTCGAAATAAGGACCATCTTATGATCAAACAAACTCTGTTGATCCTTCTTTTTCTTCTGACCACCTCCGCAACGGCCTGGGGGGCGGTGGGATGCGACCTGAATGATCCTGACCGGGATGTGGCCAGACTCTTCCCGGAATCGACCGGCTACAAAACCATCTACACTTCGATTGTCCAGAAGGGTGGAGAAAAACTCCTGGCCAGGATTGAAACAAAACTGGGAGATAAATTCCACGGTATTTATGAGACCATCGACGTGCCTTATACCATCTATGAAATATTTAATAACAAGAAAAAGGTCGGTTACATCCATGGGGTAAACCAGAAAGGCCAGTTCGGAGGCATCCAGATCTTTGTGGTCCTCAATCTGGAAGGACACATCAAAGGTTTTTATATCCAAAAAATGACCAGCCAGTACGCCGGGAAATTGCGGGATGCCCGGTTCGGCCGGCAGTTCACCGGTCTGACCATCAAGGATTTCGACTCTTATGATGTACTCTCAGGAAAGACCTCCGGCAAGGTCGAGGCCATAAAGAATCCGGCCCCTGAAGCCGAGGCCGATTTTCGGGCCGCCCTGCGGGCCACGAAAAAAAACCTGATCCTGATGGACGAGTTTATCTACCACCCACAGACGGCTTCTTCCATTCCGGGGGGATCTCAAAAATGATTACTACCTTTCAAGTAGCCTACAAGAATCTGTTGCGAAAAAGGATCCGCAGCTTACTCACCCTGATCGGCATTGCCCTTTCCTCCTGGGTGCTGGTGAGTCTGTTGGGGTTCAACCAGGGTTATGAAACCGCCCTCAATAAAGATATAGACAATATGGGTTTTCAATTGATGATCATGGCCAAAGGCTGCCCCTACGAAGCGGCTACCATGATGCTCAAAGGAGGGACCGGGCTCAAATATATGAAGGAGTCCATCGAGAAGGATGTGGCCAAAGAACCTGAAGTGGAGAAGACCACGCCGATCCTCATGTCGGCGGTCCTCGACCCGAATAAGGGGGAAAGCGGCGGGGTGGCCGGATACTTCGGAGTGGACCCGGTAAGTTTCAGCGAAATGAAACCCTTTCTTAAATTCAAGTTTGGCCAATGGTTTTCGGATCAAAACGCCTATGAGGCGGTTATGGGGTATGAGGCCGCCGAACTGGAGCAGCGTGAGGTAGGGGACATGATCCTGATGCCTGAGAAGAACATTCAGTTCAAGGTGGTCGGGATACTGGAAAGGACCGGAACCCAGGATGACGGAACCATCTTCGTACCCCTCAAGACCCTTCAGAAGATATTCAACAAACCCGATGAAATCACCACATTAGGAATCAAAGTCAAAAAGGGGGTGAACAGCACCCGACTGGAGGACAGGCTCTATCAGCTTCCGGACGTCCAGATCGTCAGCCTGGCCCAGGTGAAAGAAACCATCATGAATCTGATTTCCACAGCCAAGGTCATGGTCCTGTCCATAGCCCTCATAGCCATTCTGATCGCCATGGTCGGGGTGATCAACACGATTTTGACTTCGGTCTGGGAAAGGTTTCAGGAGATCGGCATTTTAAAGACCATTGGGGCCATGCCCTGGGACATCTTTAAACTGATTTGGATCGAAACCGTGATACTTTGCACTACCGGAGGGGTCCTCGGGGTCATCCTGGCCCTGATACTGGCAAGGGTAACGGATGTGGTGATCCGCAGTGTGTTACCTTATGCCCCGGGCGGTGGCCTGGTCCGCATCGACCTGAAACTGATCGTTATCACCCTGGCCGGAATCATGGCTATCGGCCTTTTCAGCGGCATTTACCCGGCTTGGAAGGCCGGAAGGATCAGACCTTTGGAGGCGATCCGGGGAGACGTGGGAAGATGAGTCAAAATGGGTTATCCATAGAAACAAAAAACCTGGTCAAGGTCTATTCCCGAGGAAACGAGGAGGTTCTTTCGATCAATGACGTTTCTTTCGAGATCAACAAAGGGGACTTCATCTCGATTATCGGGCCATCGGGGTCCGGTAAAACGACCCTGATCAATCTCCTGGGCTGTCTCGACAACCCGACTTCCGGAGAACTTAATCTGGCCGGTCGGCCGATCTTCGGAAATGGAAAACGCCTTTCGGAAGGGGCGCTGACCAGGATCAGGAGGGAATTATTCGGATATATTTTCCAGAATTTCTACCTGATTCCCACCTTGACGGTCCTGGAAAATGTCCTGCTGCCCCTGACCTTTTTTCGCAAGCCCGGCACGGAGGCGGAGGCCGTCCGGCTTTTGGAACTCCTGGGGATGGGTCACCGTAAAGACCACCTCCCGGGTCAAATCTCCGGCGGGGAGATGCAGAGGGTGGCCATAGCCAGGGCCATGGTCAATAAACCGGAGATACTTCTGGCCGATGAACCGACCGGAAACCTGGATACCAAGCGATCCATAGAAATTGTCGAGGTCTTAAAAGAACTCAACCGCACAGCCGGGTTGACCATCATCATGGTCACGCACAACCAGGATCTGGCCCGACAGGCCAACCGGTTGTTCGAAATGCGTGACGGCCGGATCGGGGAATTTGTAAATCGGCAGGCACCTGCCGAATCAGGACCACTTCATTAAAGTGGCTGAAAACTTTATTTTCTAACTATGCACTCATGCCCCAGGAAGCGCCACGAAGTATGAATATTTTTTCAGGCGATGGAAGGAAGTTGGAGCCTATTTTCCTATTAAACCCTCATGCCCGTTTTGGGCGCCACGAAGCATGAAAATATTAGTTAAACGTGGAGTTAGCTCGTCATTCCGGCGAAAGCCGGAATCCAGGCTGAAGAAAGTCCGTAACCCCTTCCTGGATGCCGGATCAAGTCCGGCATGACGGAGGACAAACAAGCCTGGAGGTTAATCCGGGCCTCTTTTCGTATTAAACCCTCATGCCCGTTTTGGGCGCCACGAAGCATGAAAATATTTTCGCCAGGCGTCGATTTAATTGTTTTTGGTTTGCTTTGAGCTTTGAACTATTTTCTATCTTAACAGGAGGTACCCGATGAAAAAAATATTGATCCCGCTGGTTCTTTTTGTATTTGCCGCACCAACCCTGGCCCTGGCCGATGCCAGGAGCGACTACCATGCCCAGTGCATAAGTTGTCACAGAGGGAGTGCCAAGACCAATATAAGAAGGGCTAAGTTGTTAAAAATCGACCCCAGCAAACTCTTTCTGAAAAACAGTAAAATGAACAAAGAGGAGATGATCGAAATCATCATAAAAGGAAAAAACCAGATGCCCGGCTTTGAGAATAAGCTTACCAAGGAACAGATTACGGCCATAGTCGATTTTCTCCTGAGTTCAAAATAAAAACGATACCCCCAGGGTAAAATCCGTACTCATTAGGCGGTAAATGGATATACCGGCGAAAATCAGGTATGCCACAAGACAGATCAGGGTAAGTCTCTTCTGGATCATGGGCAGGCTGCGGGAAAGGCTCTTGATCCCTTTGAAAGGCATTAAAACCCCTACCCCCAGCCCTGAAACGACCCCGACAAGCAGGGTCCCATAGAGCAGGTATCCGATGTATCCGTACTCTCTTTGCAAAATGCAGAATGGGCAGTGGTGGGTCGGAAGCTCGTAAAAATATAAAGAGAGGAACGAAATCAGAGAGACACAGGAAACAAGAAAAAAAACCCCGCTGGCCAAAGAGAAGAGACGGCCCAATTTCCCCCTGGTCCAATAAACAATGCCCAAGAAGAAGGTGAGGGCCAAACCGGAATAGAACCCTGCCATACCGGCCCTCACCGGCACTGAGGCAATCTCCGAACTGACGCTGCTTCTTTCCGTACTGAACAGGCTCCCGCAGCAGGAAGTGATTACATCCCCTTTTAACCCCAGGAAATAAAGGGTCTGCATGACGGATTCCGTGACCATCAAAGGGGCAATGAAGAGCAAAAGGGCATATTTTTTCTTGATCAAAGGATAATCAAAGACCTGGTTGTCCGTATAATTAATAATAAGCCACAGACCCGCCAGAATGAAATTAAGAATCTTTAAGAGAAAGGTCGGATAGCCGTAAGGATTGACGTTCAAGGTCCCGGCCGCACACATGGCCCCGACGAAAAGCCGGTGCAGGTTGTCGGCCGTGTAGATATAAAGAAAGAGCGAGCCGATTTGAAATACCAGGACATAGGATAGAATGGTGGAAATGAGGTAGGTGCTTCGCTCCAGCGCAAGTTGTTCCTCACTGCCGCTTTGTATATCCCACCGCCGGATGATCCGAATCCCGAAGAAGGAAGCATAAAGGACCATGCCGGAGATTAATAAGGAAACCAGGATAAGGGCGATGATGGCCGGGTGGAGGATCATCCAAGGCCACCATCGATCCGACCGTCCCGGACCGCTACCACCCGGTCAACCATAGAGGCCTCACAGACCAGAGGGTCGTGGCTGGCAATGACGGCGGTTTTCCCCTGGTCCTTGAGGCGATTGATAATCTCCATGAATTCCAGGGATAGTTTGCTGTCCAGATGGGCGGTCGGTTCATCGGCAATAAGGACCGGGGGATCATTCATCAAGGCCCTGGCGATGGCTACCCGCTGGGCCTCTCCGCCGGAGAGCCATTCCACCCTGGCGGAAGCCCGTTTTGCCAGGCCGAAAAGCCCTAAGAGTTCAAAAGCCCTTTTTCTGACCAGGCCGTATTTTTCACCCAAAGGATAGGAAGGCAGCATAACGTTTTCCAAAACCGTGATCCCTTTTATCAGATTGAACTGCTGGAAAATAAAGCCGAAGGTCCGTCGCCTGATCTCCGTTAAAAACCTTTCGGGCAGGCTGGTAACTTCCACCTGGGCATTTCCCCCCATTTCCGGAAGCCCGAGATTGGCAACCGGCAACCCCTGCAAATGGATCCGGCCCGAGGTGGGCCTGGTCATACAGCCTACGAGACTGAGAAGTGTGGTCTTACCCGACCCGCTCGGTCCTTTCAATACCGTGATCCGGTTTGCTTCCAGCCAAAGGGTCACCCCGTTAACAGCAATAAATTCATTCGTTTTACCCAGGTTGAATCCTTTTATCACGTTCATTAGCTGAATCATTTAAAGTCCCCCACGTTCAACATTGATGACCTCTCTGATCGTCACCCCGGTAAAAGCCGGGGTCCAGACACCGTCTCGGTGGCAACCAGGAACCAGACCAATGAGCCTGGATTCCGGCTTTCGCCGGAATGACGGGGGCTACCAGTCCTTCAGTATTAGTCATTCCGGTTTCCTTTCCCATTCCCCATTCCGAAATCCGCATTCCGCATTCATCAGGTCCTCATCACCGAATCGGGATCGACGATAGCCGCCCT
This sequence comes from Deltaproteobacteria bacterium, assembly GCA_016219225.1. NCBI lineage: Bacteria > Pseudomonadati > Myxococcota > Myxococcia > Deltaproteobacteria bacterium. The sequence goes on along the minus strand of JACRBX010000028.1, from coordinate 29,967 downwards.
CCAGGACGGCACTATGGTGGTGATCGTGTAAGGCACTACCGTCAGAAAAAAAAGCACCGCAATCTGGTAGGGATCGAGAAAGGGGGTCAACCTGAACGCCGGGTAGAGGACCGACCAACCCTTGAGGGCCGGTGCGAACAGGAAGGCTGAAGAAAAGAAGATATGGGCATAGGCCAGGAGGATCCCGAGGCTGAAAGAAAAGAAGGAGACCAAAAGGCCTTCATAGCCTCTGACCGTAATGACATCCCCTGTTTCCCAGCCGATGGCTTTCAGAATGCCGATCTCCCTTCTTTCCTCGGCGCTGAGGCCTGAGGCCTTTTCCCAGGCAAAAATCACGAAGGCCAGAATAGCCATCATCAGCAAGACCACAACGATTCCGCCCCGCCAGTCAAAAACCGAGTCATAGGTCCGGACCATCTCGTCCCGGATAATAGGGCGCGTATCCGGGAGCAGTTCCGAAATCTTGTTGGCTATGGTAATCAGCTCTTTGGGATTACGCACGGTTACCACCAGGTCGGTCGCCTGTTCAGCCGATAAACCGAAGAGAACCCGGTAGTCGGCTTCGGAAAGGAGAATCAGATCGGAAGAAACCAGCTCCGATTCAGATGAAAGCACATCCTGGACGACGAAAGTGTGGATGGCTCCATTGTAGGCCCGGAAGGCCATCATATCCCGGGGATAAATCCTGCGGCTCCTGGAGATCCCGTGGCCGATAATAATTGTTTCCGGAGGGATGGTGGTGTTTCGGGAAACCATCAGGGTATAATTGGCGCCAAGGGCCGAGTCGTAGAGATATCCCCACAACCTCGCTTCGGCTGAGATGACCCCACGGATCTTCCTGATCTTTTCGAGATAGCCCATTGGAATGGGGGCATATCTGCCCTGCAACAACCGCTGGACAACCATTTCAGGGGCATCCTTCAGGATAAGAGCGGCTTCTTTTTTCATGGCCTGGGTAAAGAACATGGCCGATCCCAAAATAAAGACCACCAGGGTATAGACTAAAAGGAGACTGATGTTTTTGCCTTTCCTGCGCATCAGCGAGGAGAGGGTGAAGTCAAGTATCATCCTTTGCTTTTCAATCCAGACGGCCATGCAATCTCCTTAAGGTTGGCGGCGGGCCGGCAATGGAGCCGGCCGGAAAATGTTCCAGGGAAAGGGGGTGATCCTGAAAAGCCGAATAGAGATCTGCCTGGGAAAGATGACGGGTGTAGCGGGCCTCGGTAAAAAGACACAGGTCGGTCAATTCCAGGTTTTTGACCACACCGGACAGGTGCCGGATTAAAGGGATATCGGCCTGTCGCTGCCAATAGGCCTGAACAAACATCAATCCCACCAACAATAGACTTACCACCCAAAGGGCCAGACAGAGGCTCGATTTTCTCGGGGAAGACCGAACCTCGCCGGCCTTTTTCTGAGGAGATTTGCTAATCAAGGGTTTTGATGACCTCCACTGTCACCTCAATGAATTTGAGGATCCGCTTTCCTTTGTGGTCCTTCAAAAACTCCCGGGCATCCGATTCCTTTTCCAAAGGGATCAATTCCCGCCCCATGGGCCCATAAACATCACTGCCCAGCACGTACCAGGCGGTTTTGGCGTTTACCGGGGAGAGTGCATAATAATCCTGCACCCAAATAGCCTCGATATCTTCTATTTTCTTTAAAGGGTTGTACCGCTTCAGGTCAAAAAAATATTTGAACATATCTTTCTGGCCATCGAAAAAGGCACGAGAGCCGTCCTTGAAAACAACCGCACTCGTCCAGTCCGGATATTTGGTAATAAACATGCCGCAAACCGGGCATTTGTCTTTGACCGTCGGCTTCGGCATCCCTTTTTCGGCTGCTCCGACCAGAGAACCCAACAAGATAAAACAGAGGATGCTCAAGACCGGCAGCTTCAGGGAAAACCCGAATTCCAGGTTTCTAATGTCCTTCATTATTTCTTCTCCATTTGGTGCATCCTCTTCATCTTCCTTCTCTCCCGGATCATCCTGGTGTCGGCGCTTAAGTCCTTATAAGCGGCTTCCAGGGCTTCATCAAATCCTGCCAGGTTACCTCCGTGTTCCTGCCGGTATTTCTCCGCATCTTCCTTTTTTGCAAAGGCCCACTTGGCATTTCTGGTCATCACACCGGGTTTGTCCCCTCCGATGACCCAGAAGGCTGTTTCAGCGTCGAGTAAAACCTTGGTCTCGTAATCCCCGACGCGGATGAGCTTCGGTTTCTTGTCCAGATTCAAGGCCAGATCCACGGCAGTGCAATGAAGACTGCACGTCCCCACGCTGGTGCCATCGTCATATTCAATATGCATCCGGCTGTGGGCAAACATCTCGCGGTTCATACCGCAATACTTGCAGGCCGGTATGTCTTTTACATCGTTGCCGTAAGCCCAAAGGGCGCTGCCGACGATGAAACAACATACCATCAGCATTGAGCCTAGTCTTTTTATTTTCATCGGTTTTCCTTTCTTTAAATAAAAATAGTTTCATGTTGCAAGATGCAAGTTTCAAGTATGAAAAACCTTGAACCCTTTACCTTGAACCTATTGGCATGCATCAGGACGCTCTACAGGCCTTGAGCGCCTAATACCTGTTTTGAAAATCGGATTGGATGGACTGGGCTACGGGGTATTGGGGGGTTTGACCGGAACATTAGGGTATACCTGGCGGGGTGAATAAAAACGTTCCGCCCGGCTGACCACGGGCTGAAAATGGATGGTCATTTCAAAGGAAGGGTAAATTAAATCCGGCGACCAGTCGGTATCCTGGACGTCGGCTGGGGTGTTACATTTGGGGCAGGAAACCAGGGTACAGGCACAGGGGATTCCCTGCCCGGTACAACAATAGCAAACCAGACCCCCGTGTTGTGTAGAGCCGGAAACCGGCGTCAGGCTGAAAGGAGCGCACAGGAGAACCGCAAGGGCTATGATCGAAGGGATTAAGGTGACTCTTTTCATTTCACAAAAGCCCCTTGATAATCCTGTCCAATCCCTCTTGGTTGGGTTCACCCAGGATTTTGAAGCGGATGATGGTTTCCCGGTTGAGCACATAGGAGGTCGGTATACCGGAAACACCGAATTGCCGGGCGGTCGATGAACGTGGGTCCAGGAGAACAGGATAAGTGATCTTGACATTTCTGAGGTACTGTTGCGCCGCTTCCTTGGTTTCACCCACATCAATAGAGCAGGGTAAAATCCCCTTTGGGCCGTAATGCTGGTGGATGGTCTCGAGAAGGATCATCTCCTTGCGGCAGGAAGGGCACCAGCTTGCCCAGAAATGGATCAGGGCCACCTTGCCCTTGAAGGCGCCGGGAAGGTTGAATGGGGTTCCTTTAAGATCATTCAAGATCATCCGGGGCGGAATATCACCGATTCGCAATCCCGCTTCAGCCTTTGGGGACAGCCATCCGGGAATTATAAAGCCCCATCCGGCCGCCAGACAAATTTTCCAAAAATCTCTTCTCTGCACTACAGAATCCTTTAGACTGAATTTTTCTATTTTCGTATCAAGCAGTCCTGCTGGCCTCAAGCCAGCGCCACGAAGCATGAAAATTGTTTTCGCCGACCCCCGATCCCTCGCCGACCCCCGATCCCTGACCCCCGATCCCTGAACGTTATTTTCGAACTAAATATACCATTCGCCTGGATAATGTAAACACTGTAATGGAAATTATGCAGCCATGGCCTATTTTTTTAATTCCTCCCTGCGGATGGGTAACCTTCTGATCCTTTTACCGGTAGCTCCATAGATGGCGTTGGTGACGGCCGGGGCGATGGGAGGCACCCCCGGCTCTCCCACGCCGCTGGGGGCTTCTTTGCTGGGTACAATATAGACTTCGATTTTGGGCATCTCGTCCATGGTCAGAATCGGATAATCATCAAAATTTTCCTGTTCCACCCGGCCGTTTTTGAAGGTAATGGCTCCATGGAGGGCTGCGGAAAGACCGAAAACAATACCGCCCTCCATCTGGGCTTCGATGGTGTCTGGGTTGACCACCCGGCCGCAATCGATGGCACAAACGATCTTATGGAGATGAACTTTCCCGGCAGGGTTTACGGAGACCTCGGCCACCTGGGCGACAAAACTGCCGAAGGACTTGTGCAGGGCCAGGCCCCGGGCCCTTCCGGGTGCCGGGGGTTTACCCCAGCCGGCTTTTTTAGCGGCCAATTCCAGCACACCCCGATGACGGGGTTTCCCGGCCAGGAGCTGACGACGAAAGGTATAAGGGTCTTTTCCGATACTGTGGGCTATTTCGTCAATAAAACTTTCGACGACAAACGCGGTGTGGGAATGGCCCACGGAACGCCACCACTGGACCGGAACCTTGATTAGGGGGCTGTGAAGGCTGACCAGGATATTGGGGATCCCATAAGGAATATCTTCGGCCCCTTCTACGGAAGTTCCATCGATTCCGTCCTTAACCAGGGCCTGTTCAAATGGTGTCCCCTTAAGGATCGATTGTCCGACAATAGTGTGCTGCCAGGCGATCAGTTTCCCTTTCGGATCGAGGCCGGCGGTTATCCGGTCAACCCACATGGGTCGATAATAGCCGCCTTTCATGTCGTCTTCCCGGGTCCAGACGACTTTAACCGGTTTTTTGATGGCCATAGCCACCCGAACCGCTTCGACCACAAAGTCCGAGTCAGGATTTGCCCGGCGGCCAAAACCGCCACCCAAAAAGGTGGTTTGGATCGTTACCTCTTCGGGCTGGAGCCCGGCCACCCTGGCTGCAGCAATGCGGTCAATGGTTTGAAACTGGGTGCCTGTCCGGATTTCCATATGGTGTGGGCCTAAATCCACAAAACAGTTCAAAGGCTCCATAGCGGCATGGGCCAGATAAGGGACCTCATAATCGGCCTGGATCCGCCTGGCCGCCCCGGCAAAGGCCTTTTCAGGTGTTCCTTCTTTCCGGGCCACAACCCCCGTGTTTTGGGCCAGCCTGTTGTATTGTTCCCTCATCCCCTGGGTGGAAAATCCGGCCAGGGGCCCCTCGTCCCAGGATATCTCCAGGGCTTCCCGCCCTGACTTGGCCGACCAAAAATCAGCGGCCGCCACGGCCACTCCGGATTCGATTTGGACCACCTCTTTTACTCCCGGCAGGGCTTTGGCCTTTTCGCTCTTAAAACCCTTTACTGTGCCGCCAAAAACAGGAGGACGGGCGATTACAACGGTGAGCATGTCAGGAACCTTGACGTCCATACCGAAGAGGGCCGTGCCGTTGGTCTTGGCCGGGGTATCCAGTCGCCTTGTGGGCTTTCCGACAAGTTTGAAGGCCGAGGGGTCTTTGAGTCGGACCTTTGCCGGTACCGGCCGGGCGGCGGCTCTTTCGGCCAACTGTCCATAGGTCAGCCTTTGGCCGTTGGGGTGAATCACCGCACCCTTCTCGGTCCGGCACTGGGCCCGGTCTATCTTCCACTGGTCGGCTGCGGCGGCCGCCAGCATTTCCCGGGCGGCTGCCCCAACCCGGCGCATCCGTTCCCATTCACTTTGAATACTGGTACTGCCGCCGGTCATCTGGATACCGAAGGCCGTATGGTTATAGGCCTTGTCCACCGGGGCGGCCTCGACACGCACTCTGGCCCAGTCACATTCGAGTTCCTCGGCCACCAGCATCGACAGGGAGGTATAAACCCCTTGTCCCATCTCTGATTTGTTGACCAGGATAGTCACCGTGTCGTCCCTGCCGATACGGATAAAGGCGTTGAGGGCCGAAGGAGAAGTTGAATCCGCTTCGGCCTGCCCCGGGTTTGTCTGAAAGGGGATGTGAAAGCCAAGGACCAGGCCGCCGCCGATCAGTGCCCCGGTCTTTAAAAAGTCACGCCGGCAAAGATTGACGATTCCGGTCATTTTTTCCCTCCTTTGACCATCATACCCGCGGCCCGATGGATAGCCCGGCGGATACGCTGATAGGTCCCGCAGCGGCAAAGATTTCCGGACATAGCTTCATTGATATCCAGGTCGCTTGGCTTCGGATTTTTGGCCAGCAGGGCCACAGCGGCCATAATCTGTCCGGAATGGCAGTAACCGCATTGGGGCACATCGTCCATGATCCAGGCCTGCTGGACCGGATGACGGCCGTCTGCAGAAAGCCCTTCAATGGTAATGACCTCCTTGTCCACAGCAAATGAAACGGGGGTGACACAGGAACGGATGGCCTCCCCGTTCATCAGGACCGTGCAGGCGCCGCAGACGGACATGCCGCATCCGAACTTTGTTCCGGTCAGACCAATGGTGTCCCGAATCACCCACAAAAGGGGGGTGTCCGAAGGCACCACGACCTGATAATCCTTCCCATTCACTTTAATGGAAAGCATAGACCCCTCCTTCCGATGATAAATTTTCAGATGGCTTTTTTTAAGATACCTAAGGACGCCCAAGGAGTTAATAAGGCAGATACTGTATTTTATGTAAAAATGGATTGTATTTTGAGGTCATTTTTCATTGACACCCTAACCTTTCATGGCCTATATTCTGAATGGGACACCACAAATCGTCAAAATTTTTTAGAGGCGATGGGCTATGGGTGATGGGGCAAGGTGCAGGGTTCAAGCTTTTTACACTGGCAACTTTCGCTTCAACTGTCCCCTGATCCCTGATCTCAGAATTCTATTTTCGAACTAAAGGGAGGAAAACCTAATGGCAGAGAAAACCGCGTATCAACAATTGGCTGAGTCCATAGGCGCCGGCGAATCGAAATATATTCCCGGGATTTTTGAAAAGATGGCCGACGAAAAGGAGGCCAAAATCCTTTTGGCTGCCGCTCCGCCGGCCACGCTTGAGGAAATCACCCAAAAGACCGGTCTCAAAGAGGAAGAGGTCGAAAAGATGATCGACCCCCTCTTTCGGAAAGGTCTGCTCTTTAAATCCAGGAAGGGGGACGTGATCCGATACTACCGGGTTCGGAATCTCTTTCAACTCCACGATTCCACGGCCGTAACCGTGAATCCCCCCCAGGGGATGCTGGAATTGTGGAAAGCCTTCATGAAAACGGAATTCGACGACTACAGCCGGATGGTAGAACAGGTCTTGCCGGCCCCGGCCGTCAGAGTGATCCCGGTAAACATATCCATCAATCCCGAGACCCAAATCCTGGCCTTTGATGATATCCGGAACATCGTATCTAACGCCAGGGTCCTGGCGGTTACCCCCTGTTCCTGCCGCCTCATCGACGGAGAATGCGGCAAACCGGTGGAGGTCTGCGTCCAGGTCGATAAAGCCGCCGACTATGCCATAGAAAGGGGAACGGGGCGCAAACTGGAAAAGGAGGAGGCTCTCCAATTGATGAAGATGTGCGAGGAGGAAGGCCTGGTCCATGTGGGCGACAACAAACGGGCCCCCGGCCATGTGATCTGCAATTGCTGCAGCGACTGTTGCCTGAACTGGCCGTCACTGCGGACCGGCCTCGGGAAATTCGTGGTGCCCAGCCGCTTTCGGGCCAAGGTAGATATGGAACGCTGTTCCTCCTGCGGTACCTGTCTGGACCGCTGCCATTTCGAGGCCATCAGCCTGGAAGGGGAGGGAGACACCGCCGTCGTCAATGCTGAGAAATGCATGGGCTGCGGGGTCTGCCTGGTGACCTGCCCCGAAGAAGCCCTGGCCCTGGAAGAGGTCCGGCCGGCCGAATTTGTCCCGGCCTGATGGGATTTAACCGCCCACTGCCGACCAGGGGGCACTAAGGCCCCTGGTCGGTTTTTCTTTGCGGAAAACAATACCTTTAAATTAATACCTTACATCTCACCACGTTCAATTCCCGCTCAACGGAATAAAAGAAAACTCTTATCTTAACCCCCTATTCCTCCCTATCTTTTTAAAACACCAAGGGTCCCATATACCGCCCTGCGGCCAATAAAATACAGGCTTCAAGCTATTCCTTTTCGAAGTTCTTCTGCTGTATTATTAAAATACACGGACATAGACCCCTTTTTTATTGATAAAAACACACTAAATAAGGGCAAAAGGAGTAAAGGAGGTGAAATGGTTTTAAACAGTCTGGTTTCGAAAAAAATGAAAAACACGGACCTCCAATAAGGAGAATGGAAATGAACTTTTCAGGAAAACGATTTTTTTTCAAAGCCGCCCTGCTTTTGATCGCAGCCTCGATAGGCAGCCTGTCCGGCGCTCTGGCAGCCCCTTTGCCGGGAGGAACCCTGGATCCGACTACCATTCCGAAATTTGTAATCCCCTTGGTGATCCCACCGGTGATGAAAAACAGCGGCACGGAAGATAATTATGATATTGCCGTCCGGGAGTTCAAGCAGCAGATATTGCCGGGAGGGATATGGAATATTTTAAACGGCCGCACGGACGCCTTTCCGGCTACCCCGGTCTGGAGTTATGGACCGGCAGCCGACCCCCGGCCTGATGCCGGCGCCCTCGGAATTCCTGCCGGCGTAGCACCCGCTCCCAACTCCCAATTTAACTACCCGGCATACACCCTGGAGACGGTGTCGAATAGCCCGGTCAATGTCAAGTGGCTAAATGAACTCGTGGCCATCAATCCGGCAACGGGTTTTCCTTATCCTGTGGGATCCCCGTCCCGCACCTTCCTGCCTCATTTGCTGCCGATTGACCAGACGCTCCACTGGGCCAACCCACCGGCTACCGGGTGCAGCGACGGCACCGATCGGACCGACTGTTTTACGGATAATCCGGCTCCCTATACCGGACCGGTGCCGATTATAGTTCATGTCCACGGGGCCCATGTCGCTCCCCATAGCGATGGATATCCAGAGGCCTGGTATCTGCCGGCGGCTTTTGACATCCCTGCCGGCTATGCCACCCGGGGTTCAAACTTTGATCAGGCTCCGGGTGCACCTCTTGAAGACGGCGCCGCCCAGTTTCTGTACCGCAACGATCAGCCCGCCACTACCATCTGGTACCACGACCACTCCCTCGGTATGACCCGCTCGAATGTCTATGCCGGTCCGGCGGGATTCTGGTTGGTGCGGGGTGGGGTTTATGATGGGGCCATAGACGGGACCACGGGGCTCCCGGCCGTCCTTCCGGGACCTGCGCCGACAGCGGGCCAGACGGTCCTTCAGCTCAATGTTCCGGGTGATCCCGTCAGGAATGCCGTACGGGAGATCCCCATAGCCATTCAGGACCGCTCCTTCAACTCCGATGGCTCCCTTTTTTATCCGGGCAGCCGGGCCTTTTTCGATGGATTCGCCGGGCCTTACATTCCTGATTTGGTTCCCAACTTCACCAATGTTTTCAGCGATATTTCACCGATATGGAATCCAGAGGCCTTCTTTAATACCATGGTGGTAAACGGCAGCACCTGGCCGGTTCTGGAGGTAGCTCCGGCCCTGTACCGTTTTCGTCTTCTGAACGGCTGTAACTCGCGGTTTCTGAATCTGTCGCTCTTCGTGGTGCGCCCGCACCCGAAAAAAAGCAATAAATATGATAAAGAATTGGCTATTTACCAGATTGGGGCCGAGCAGGGATTCCTGCCACAGGTGGTTCAGGTCCTGACGGGGTATGCAACCCCCCTGCCCGGAGACGGAACGATGCCAAAACCAAAGAAAGCCGCATCCAAACAGCAGGCCCTGCTCATGGGGCTGGCTGAGCGGGCCGATGTCCTGGTGGATTTCAGCGGCCTGCCGGACGGCACCAGAATCCGGATGATCAATACAGCGCCTGATGCCCCTTTTGGCGGATTTCCCGATGTGCCGGCTGATCCGGCCACCACCGGTCAGGTAATGGAATTCGTGGTAAATTCCGCGCTTTTGCAGCCCGCTGACGTATCTTCGACCTCCCCATTGAACCTGGTCATGAATTCTGAGGCAACCAGCGCACCTCTCGGTGTTGCCAATGTCATCCGGAAGGTTTCCCTTAACGAAGAAGAATCTTCTTCGGTCTGTGTGGATGCCTTTAATGCGGTTATCCCCGATGTCCTTCCGCCTCTCTGCGGGGGTCTCGGCGTGCCGGCCGCACCTAAGGCCGCCAAACTGGGTCTCGTAGGCCCCGTCGATCCGTTATCGGGACTACCGACCGGTATGCCCATGATGTGGGCAGATGCCATAACCGAGAAGCCTGTTCTGAACGATATTGAAGAATGGGAGATCCACAACTTCACGGTGGATGCACACCCCATCCATCTGCACCTGGTTAGATTTCAAGTCATCAGCCGTACCCTGTTGGGCGGGACTCCGAGCCCGAACGGCGTGACGCCCTGGGAAGCCGGCTTCAAGGATTCCGTAATCGCCTACCCCGGTGAAATCACACGAATCAAGGCCAAATTCGATATCCCGGGGCTCTTCGTCTGGCACTGCCATATCGTTGAACATGAAGACAACGAAATGATGAGGGCCTACTGTGTCGACGACGGTGTGACCCCCTGCAACCCTTAACCAAATAAAAATTGAGGGCCGCTGCCAGGCGGCCCCTCAATCATAAATTTTCAGAGAATCTGCGAAAGGAGACGATTCATGATGAAGTTGACCAGAAGAACCTTCTTTAAAAAATCTTTGGCCGCGGTGGCCGGCGGCTATTTGGGATTGAGGGCTGCTCCGGCGGCGGGCAGGCAAGGAGGGGGCGGCGGCGGCATGGGTGGTGGAGGCATGGGCGGCGGCGGGACGATAGATCCCTCTCCGGGGGCGGCCTTCCGGGACCCTGTCCCCATGCAGTCGATCAGGAACGGGAATCTGGTAGAGGTGAACCTGGAGTCCATGATCTCCCCGGTAAATATCAATGGAACAACGGCAAACCTGATGACCTATAATGGTTATTTTCCCGGCCCGACTATAAACGTTAAAAAAGGCGATGTTCTCAGGATAAATTTTGTCAACTCCCTGCCCTATTCATCCGAAACCAATCTACTCAATTATCAGAAAAATATGACGAACCTCCACACCCATGGATGGCATGTTTCACCCAAAGAACCTGCGGATGCAGCCCATTTAAACCTGATGCCCGGCCAGACCTACCCGTATGAATATGATCTCTCCCTGCTCGACAGCGGTGCTTTTAATTTCTATCATCCCCATCGCCACGGTCTCGTGGCCGAACAATTCTGGGCCGGCCTGGCCGGGGCCATGATCGTGGCGGACGAAATCCCTGCTCTCGGCAGTTACGAGACCCACGTCATGGTTCTGAAGGACATTTCTTTAAGCGGCCCTGACCCGGCACCCCATTCGATGATGAGTGATTATATGCACGGCAAGGAAGGAAACACCATCCTGGTGAACGGACAGGTTAACCCGGTCCTGCCGGCCAGGCCCGGACAGGTGCAGAGATGGCGCATTGTCAATGCCAGTAACGCCAGGTTTTACAAACTCAGCCTCGCCAACCACACCATGTATCTTATCGGCACAGACGGCGGGCTGCTCGATAAGGCTTACCCCCGTTCCCAGATCCTCCTCTCTCCCGGTGAGAGAGTGGACCTGCTGATTAAAGCCAGCACGACCAATGGAAATTATAAATTTCTTTCCCTGTCCTATTCGCGGATGGGCATGATGACCTCGCCTCAAATCACCCTCCTGACCCTTTCCGTTCAGGGAGCGCGGGTGAGCAACGCCATTCCTTCTTCCATCGATCCGGCCGCTGTCCGGATCGATCCGAATTCCGTGATGGTTATGGCCCAAAGGACCCTTTCCCTTAGCATGGGCCAGGGAAGAGGATATATCAACGGCCAGGACTTTGACGTTGATCCCTACACCATCATGTCGAATCTTGGATCGTACGAAGTCTGGACTATTGTCAACAATAGCGGCATGGATCACCCTTTCCATCAGCATGTTAATGCCGCCCAGGTCCTTTCCGTAAGCGGAGTCGATTCGTCATACCCCCCCTATTCGACCCTTCCTGCTTGGAAGGATACGGTGCTGGTACCCAAATGGGGTAGTGCAACGATACTTGTCCCTGTTATGGATTATGACGGTATGACGATGTTTCACTGTCATATCCTCGAACATGAGGATATAGGGATGATGGGCATGTGGCATATTATGGGTATGATGTAACGCCTGAACAGAAAAAGCGTAAAGGGCGGCATAAGGCCCGCCCTTTACCAACCATCCCCCTTGGCTTCGGCCAACGAGGCCACACCTCGGGGTTTTTATAGCCGGATATATTCCTTTGGCTCCAGATTGGTGGCCATGGTCCAAATCAAAGCCGTACAATCAACAATTCGAAATACAGGGATAGCATCGAACCCATTTTTTTCAATCCAGGGCTTGAGAAAAGGTCGTTTTTCGGCAATTTCTTTTTTTAATTCCAGGTCATCCACCAAACCGGCCTTCCCGAATACCCGGATTTGAATGTTTTTTTCGCGGTTATGAAAGCAGACTTCTATATTGGGATTCTGCAGCAACTGTTTCGGCAAATCCTTCCCGTCCACCGTCTGGAAAATAATACCCTGTTCATCGGCCCGGATCATGCCCATGGCCCGGACATGAGGCCGGTTGTTTTCAGAAGTGGCTAAATAGCAAATGGGGTTGACATTCAAAAATTCAAGTATTTCTGTTTTATTCATAAATTTCTCCTGTTATAATTTATTTAACTTCCCGGCTCGGAAATTTTTTTGTCATACCTATTTAACCATCAACCCCAGCCATCGGTCAATAATAAAAAAGGAGGGAAAAATATGAAAGCTCTTAGCATTGCTCTTTCAGGGGTTTTGTTGGTATTTTCCTTGTTAATCGGTTGCGTGGCCTATGTCCCAGGACCGCCACCGGACGGGGTCTACGTCCCCGGCCCACCACCGGAACCCCTGGTGGATGTGCGGCCGGTCATCCCTTATCCCGATTCGGTCTGGATTGGAGGCTATTGGGGCTATCACGGCGGCAATTGGAACTGGAGGCGCGGGTATTGGGACCGGAGACCCCATCCGGGAGCGGAATGGCATCCCGGACGCTGGCATCACCACGGTCCCCGGGGATGGGGCTGGAGACCGGGCTACTGGAGATAACCTTTATTTATTTTGATGCTTGGCCACAAACCAATCGATGAGATTTCTGGCAATACTGATCTTGCCGGGAATCTTGGGGAGTCGGTCAAAAGCAAACCACTTAGCATCCAGGATCTCTATGCCGTCCGCCCGGATCTCCCCGCCGGCATATTGGGCCGTGAAGCCGATCATCAGGGAATCCGGAAAAGGCCAGGGCTGACTCCCGAAATAACGGATATCTTTGACTTCAATTCCGGTTTCTTCCCTGACCTCCCGGGCAACCGTCTCCTCCAGTGTTTCTCCCGGTTCGGCAAAACCGGCCAGGGTACTGTAAAATTCGTCTTTAAACCGGGGGGAACAGGCTAATAGACACCGATCCCCCCGTTCAACCAGGACAATCACCGCCGGTGAGATACGCGGGAAATACAAGGTTTGGCAACTTGGACATTCTTTAGCCCGGATACCGTCCTTTTCCCCCATCTCCCCCCCACATTGGGGGCAGAATCGGTTTTTTCGGGACCAGTCGAGAAGGTGGATGGCCCGGAAGGCCATGTAAATCATATCCTGGCCTAACCACTCGTGAAGCGGCCACAGGTCAAAAAAACTCATCCCCTCCGGGATCTCCGCCGGATCAGACAGCACAGCGCCATAACAAGGCTTTCCTTCCAGGGTTCCGAGATAGATCGCTCCCTGGGGATGAAGTCCAAGATCATCGAGGCTGTAAGAAAGAGGAATCATCAGCCGGTCGCCTTCGGCGGAAAGGAGCATTTTCCGCTTATAAAAAACAAACCACCGGGCCGGCACTCTTTCGAGGGGTTGGGCTACAAGGGGGATTAATTCACTTTCCATAAAATAACACCATTATTTATAAAAACTACAAATTCAGTAGAATACGCAGGCGATCTTCCACGGCAGACATGGTTTCTTGGGATACCGGGCCGAGACGTTTGGAAAGCCTGTCTTTAGAAATGGAACGAATATCTTCACACTTGATAAAACTTCGTTTAAGAAGTCCTCCTTCGGAAATTTCAATGGGAACATGGAAGGGTATCCCTTTTTCCTTTGAGGTAACGGGTATAACTACGATAAGCTCGGCCGGGCCTTGGTTAAAAAGATCTACCGAGACAATCAGGGCGGGCCTTCTTCCGAAAGGCTCGCGTCCCCGGGTAGGATTCAAATCAACCAACCAGACTTCCCCACGCCGCGGTTCCGCCATTTCTTCACTCCCTCTGACCATCAGACAAGGTAGGATCCCATCGTTTCCGCTCCCCCAGTTCCGCTTCCCAGGTTTTCGGGTTTTCTTTTAATACCGAATAGGCCTTATTAGCTTCTTGGAGAAAACGATGACGGCGGTAATCCTCAATCGCGGCATCCAGGATGGTCTGGAGCGATTTTTTTTCTTGGGTGGCAATCTCCCTTAAAATATTACTGGATTCTTTACTTATTCGAATAGTTGAACTTGAACTTGGCATGATCTCTCCTTGACCACATATCGTTCACAGATATGTATACAAAAAAGTAACTGAAATGTCAACTTCTTTCCTGGGAGAGCATCTTCGTGATCAGCTATTTTTTTATTTTAAACTTTAGGAGTGGATGGGGGCGAACGGTTCTCTGAGAGGCTCTTTAGGACGATTTCCGGCGGGGTTTTTCCCTGAACGACCGCCAAGGCCCTCCGGGTCTTCTTGACACCTAAAGGGCTTTCTTCTATACTTCAGTAGGAAAAGTAAGTTTCAAGATGCAAATTTCAAGTTTCAAGCAGGAATAACCTCATAATGGCTTTGGGCAATATACTGGAGGAGAAAAAAAACTAACCAAAGATATTCACCTTCAAATTCATACTTAAAGGGGGCGGAGAAATGAATATTAGAAAATGGTCTGCAGTCTTGGGTGTTCTCTTCCTATGTTGTCTTGCCGGCTGTTCGGCCTTGAATCGGTATCAGAGGGATGGAGAGCTCGGCCTCTCAGGCCTCAAAGAAAAGGTGAACGTTCTGCGGGATGAAAAGGGCATGGCTTACCTCTATGCCCAGAACATGGATGACGTCCTCTTTGCCCAGGGATTCGTTAGCGCCCAGGACCGGTTATTCCAAATGGAGCTGACCCGGCTCTTTGCCTCGGGCCGTCTCTCGGAGATGGCCGGCGAAGAAACCAAAGGCCTCGATATCCGGATGCGGACCATCGGCTTTTTCCGCAATGCCCAAAGGCATGCCCCGTTGCTGGACGAACCGACCCGGCGCAACCTGCAACGATACGTGGACGGCATCAACGCCTGTATCCGGGAAAATCCCGAATCCATCCCCTTGGAATTCAAACTCTCCGGTATCGTCGCCCAGCCCTGGCGCATCGAAGATGCCCTGACCATCATGTATTATATGAGCTGGGGTTCATCGGCCAATCTGGGGACCGAGATCATTGCCCAGATGCTGGTCGAAAAGCTCGGACTGGAAAAGGCCCGGGAGATCTTTCCCCTTAATATCAACCCCGACAATAAAGACAGGGGCCGACAGGCCAATACCGGATCAGACCAGGAAGTAACCGGCATTAACCTCGGTCCGGACCAGGCCCTTCTCAGTTTTCTGGAAACGGATTCCCTGCGGATAGGGAGCAACAACTGGGTAGTGGGTCCCAAGACCTCGCCGGGCGGCAAACCGGTCCTGGCCAATGATCCCCATCTGGATGCCCGGATCCTCCCCGGACCATGGTACCCCGTGGGTCTGATCACCCCGGAGATGAGATTTGTCGGTGCCGGAATACCCGGCACCCCTTCTCTGGTGGTCGGCAGGAACAGCCATATCGCCGTGGGTATCACCAACAGTTATGGGGACACCCAGGACCTGTATATCGAAACCCTTGACCCGAAAGACCCCGGCCGATACCTGGAGGGGGCTCTATCGGTTCCATTTCAATGGATTGAAGAGACTCTCAAGATCAAGGACAAGAAGGCCCCCGAAGGGTTTCGCCTGGAAACCATCCGGATCAGGACCACCAAAAGGGGACCGGTGGTCTCCGGCATCCTTCCGGGTTTGAAGGGCCATAAAGTGATCACCCTGCGCTGGGCCCCCTTTGAGACCATGGGGCCCGCCTTGGGCCTGGACAAGGTCCAGGAGGCCCGGTCGGTTATGGAAGTCCGGGAGGCATTGAAAGGGGTAAATTGGATCGGCCTTAATTTTGTCTTTGCCGACATCAAAGGCAACATCGGCTGGCAGACCTCGGGGAAGCTCCCCATCCGTTCCCAGAAGGACGGAACCGTCCCCTTTGTTGTAAAGGACGGTCAGGACAACTGGATCGGCTGGATCCCTTATGAAAAGATGCCCCAGTCCCATAATCCGGAAAGGGGATGGCTGGGGACCTGCAACCATGACACCGTACCCAAGGACTATCCCTTCTATTACTCTTCCCACCTGTCGCCCTCTTACCGCTACCGGCGTCTAAGCGAGCTTCTGGATGGGCCGGGAGTCAAATCCGCAGACGACCACTGGCAATTTCAGCGGGATACCCTGAACCTTATGGCCAGGGAGATCACCCCCGTCATGGTCAAGGCCCTTATGGCCCATGAGGACACCAAACCCCTGGCCGCCATTCTCAGCAAGTGGGATTTCCAGGATGACAAGGATCTGGCAGCTCCGACCATCTTTCAGGCCGTCTACCGCAAATTCGCCCTGATGGTCTTTTCCGAAAAACTGGGCCCGGAATTGACGGCACTGATGCTCGACAACTGGTACTTCTGGCAGGAACGGCTCCAGGATATGGTGATTAAAGGGACCTTACCCTGGCCCGGTGACTTAACAATGGATCAGACGAAGAAAGCCCAGGAGGACCTTTTTCATAAGGCCGCCAAAACCGTAATAGAAGAGTTAACCCCAAGCCTCGGAGTGAATCCCGAGAATTGGCTCTGGGGCAAGGTGCATCAACTGGAATTGGTCAGCCCCATCCGGCGGAAAGGCTTTGGCAAGGGTCTTCTGGGCGGCGGCTCCAACCCGATGGGGGGCTCGGGGGAAACCCTGTACCGGGGCATCTATGGCTTCAACCAACCCTTCGGGGTAACGATTTCGGCCTCTATGCGCATGGTGGCCGATTTGGCCGATGAGGACAAAATCGTCGCGGTCCTGCCCGGCGGGATCACCGCCCGGGTCTTCGACCCTCATACCACAGACCAGATCAAACCCTTTATGGAAGGCGAAAAGCTCTATTGGTGGTTCAGCGATAAGGCCATCAGAGACCATGCCCGGCAAACCCTGATCCTTAGCCCCAGGTAATGGGCAACTAAGCCCTCAGGCATTATGGGGTACGACGAAACAAGAGAATGTCGAATATCGAATAACGAATAATGAATGTCGAAGGAAGGCAAAAACCAATCACTTCATGATTCGAAATTCGATGTTCGATATTCAATATTTGTATTTTCATACTAAACCCTCATGACCCATTGGGTCACCACGAAGCATGAAAATAGCTTCAAGGCCAAGGTTTTTCATACTTGAAACTTGCATCTTGAAACTTTATTTTCGAACTAACCCACAGGAGTCGATCCCATGGCCCCCTACCCCCCTGATCATCTGAAAACCGAGGCCGTCTCTTTAGCCGAAACCTGGCAAAATCGGGCCAATCAGCTTTTGACTCATGAAGAAAAAATTATTCATGAGCACTTAAAAAGACTCTTGGACCATCCCACTGACCGCTTTGTCATGCTGAAGATGATCGACCAGAGCTTTCGCTCTCAGGATGACGAGCGGGTGGCCGATCAGGTCAATTATATATTCCAGCAATACGGGGTCCCGCATTTCTTCAATACCACCGAGAAAGTACTCATGCGGCTATTCTTAGGGATCGGCCGGCATTTTCCCCATATTTCCGTGCCCACCATGGTGGAGAAGATGCGCGAAGACAGTTCCCGATCGGTCATTCCCGGTGAGAGGAAGGTTTTTCTTCCCTATCTGCAGAAAAGAAAAATGGAAAATGTGCGGGTGAATGTCAATCATCTGGGAGAGGCCGTTCTCGGAGAAGAAGAAGCCCTCTTTCGTCTCCAATCCTATCTGGAGGCCTTGAAGGAACCGGAAATCGAATATATCTCGGTCAAGATCTCAACCATTTTTTCCCAAATCCAACCTTTGGCCTTTGAATATACCGTCGACATCCTCCAGGACCGCCTTGCCCAATTATACCGGGCGGCCGGGGAAAACCTTTTCAGACGAAAAGACGGCACCCTGGTCTCCAAGTTCGTCAATCTGGACATGGAAGAATTCCGGGATCTGGAACTGACGGTGAAAGCCTTTCAAAGAACCCTGGACCAGGAAGAATTTCAGGACTATTCCGCCGGTCTGGCCTTGCAGGCCTATCTTCCGGAATCTTTTGAAATCCAGCAGGCCTTAACGCACTGGGCCAAAAAAAGGCAGGCCGCCGGAGGGAGGCCGGTCAAAATCCGCCTGGTCAAAGGGGCCAACCTGGAGATGGAACAGGTCGAGGCCGCCATCCGCAACTGGCCCTTGTCGCCCTACAACTGCAAAGGCGACGTGGATGGCAATTACCGGCGTATGATGGAGTATGGCTTCAGACCGGAGAACATTCAAGCCGTTCATCTCGGCATTGCCTCCCACAATCTCTTTGAACTGGCCTATGCCCACCGTCTGGCCCAAACCTACGGGGTTACCCCTTATTTCTCCTTTGAAATGCTGGAAGGGATGGCCGATCACGTCCGGCGGGCCATTCAGGAAACCGGACAGGAACTCGTTCTTTATGCGCCGGTGGCCACCAGAGAACAATTTATCAACGCCATCGCCTACCTGATCCGGCGGCTGGATGAAAACACCTCTGAGGAAAATTATCTGCGCTATGCACCCCGGCTGGAAGTCCATTCCAAAGAATGGGAATTTCTGAAAAAACAATTCCTGGCCTCTTTTTCTTTTCCCGACCTGCTCCGGAGTAAATCCCACCGCAATCAAAACCGGTTGGAGGAAAAATTTTCAGGGAAGCAGGGGGCCCTTTTTCAAGGGGCATTTAAAAATGAGCCGGATACCGACTGGTCCCTGCCGGCCAACCGAAAATGGGCCGAAACGATCCCTGGGAAATGGAAAAAGAAAAAAGAAGATCCGCCCATCGAAATTCCCCTGGTGATCGGGGGAAAGGAAATTTTCCAGGGCAGGGACCTGCGGCCCTGTTTCGATCCCTCTCAATATCTTGACGCCATCCAGGTGGCTGCTTATGCGCAAGCCAACGATTCGGACATCGATCAGGCCGTGGCCATAGCCAGGGCCGATCCGGATGGCTGGAGGGCCAAACCCCTTTCAGAACGGTGGGCCGTGCTTTCGCAGGTGGCCCGGGAACTGCGCGCCGCCAGGGGGGACCTGGTCGGTGCGGCTGCGGCCAACACGGGAAAAATATTCACCGAATCCGATCCGGAAGTTTCCGAGGCCATCGATTTCGCCGAATACTATCCCTGGTCGATAAAGGATCTCTCCGAGAGGAACTCTATCCAATGCCGGGGAAAAGGGGTGGGTCTGGTCATTTCACCCTGGAACTTCCCCATTGCCATCCCCTGCGGGGGGATTACGGCCTTACTTTCCGCCGGCAATACGGTCCTCTTCAAACCGGCCTCGGCCGCCGTCCTGGTGGGCTGGGTCCTTTGCCAATGTTTCTGGAGGGCCGGTATTTCCAAAAAAGTCTTACAGTTTTTACCCTGCTCCGGGTCGACGACCGGAGCAAAACTGGCCGCTCATCCGGATATCGATGGCCTGATTTTCACCGGCAGCACCGCCACCGGCCGGGCTTTGTTAAAACAACGCCCAAATCTCTATCTGGCGGCTGAGACCGGCGGCAAGAATGCCACCATTGTGACGGCCATGTCGGACCGGGACCAGGCCATCAAGGATTGCGTACAATCGGCCTTCAGCAACAGCGGCCAGAAATGTTCGGCCACTTCCCTGCTTATCCTGGAAAAAGAAGTCTTTGAAGACCCCAAATTCAAAATAAGGCTGGTCGATGCCGTCAGGAGCCTGTCTGTGGGATCGGCCTGGGAATTTCAAAACCGGATGGGGCCTTTGATTCAACCGCCGGAAGCGGATCTGATCAATGCTTTGACCCGGCTCGAACCCGGGGAATCCTGGGCCTTGAAGCCGGAAAATGTCCCCGGAAACCCCCACTTGTGGACACCAGGCATCAAATGGGGCGTCCAGCCGGGCAGCTATACGCACCTGACCGAATTCTTCGGCCCCCTTTTGGGCGTGATGGCCGCAGAAAACCTGGATCAGGCCATTGATCTGGTCAATCAAACCGGCTATGGGCTCACCTCCGGTCTGGAAAGTATCGACCCCCGGGAGCAGGAACTTTGGAAAGAGAAGATTAAAGCCGGGACTCTCTATATCAACCGGGAGACCACCGGGGCCAGGGTCTTGCGCCAGCCCTTCGGAGGCTGGGGCAAGTCCGGCCTGGGATCGGGCATCAAAGTCGGTGGACCCAGTTATGTAGTCCAGTTTATGGACTTTGAGGAAACCGGTCCTCCTTCAACGGGCGCCCTTGAAAAGGATCATACCCTTTTAAGGCTTATGCTGGAATGGGAACAAAAGCTGGATTGGGGACAACTGCTTGAATGGGAACCCGATCTCAGGCAAACCATCCGGGCCGTGAGAAGCTATCTGTTTCAGGCGGAAAACGAGTTTTTTAAGAAAAAAGATTATTTTCATCTTCGGGGCCAGGATAACCTGCTCCGTTATATCCCGGCCGGAAGGGTTCTGGTCCGGATCCATCCCATGGACTCCCTTTTTGAGATCCTGGCCAGGATCGCCGGGGCCAGAATCGCTGCATGCCCCTTTATTTTAAGCGCCCCTCCGGATCTGAATACCCCGGCCATGGATTTTCTTTCCGGTCCGGAAGGCCGGAAATTCAGCGGCCCTGTCCCCATTGACCGGCACACGGATGCAGACCTGGTCCGGATGATCCCCCATATCTCCCGTATCCGTTATGCCTCACCAAACCGGGTGCCCCCGGAAGTTTTTCAGGCCCCAGCCCAAGTCGGTTTTTTTATCGCCCGCTCCAAGATCATGGCGGAAGGCCGTATTGAGCTGTTGTGGTATTTTCGGGAACAGTCGGTCTGTGACAACTATCATCGCTATGGGAATCTGGGAGAGCGGGCGGTTCTTTAATAGATGGTAGATACTGGATACTGGTTGCTGAGATTCATTGGGGCATGAGGGGTTAATGCGACAATAAAGTTGCAAGATTCAAGATGTAAGTTTCAAGTATGAATGTTCGGAGAATTCCCTTCTCATATTTCATGATACTTGCAGCGTAGTAAAAATAGGTCAGGCATCCTGCCTGACAATAGGTTAAAACCATTTGATAGTCAGCCGGGACGGCTGACCTATTGGGTGTTAATTTTGCATAATTAAGACTTTTAAAAGAACCTCTTGAATATCGAACATCGAATTTCGAATCATGAAGTAATTTGTTTTTACATTCCTTCGACATTCGATATTCATTATTCGATATTCAATATTCCCATGTTTCGTGGTGCCTTGAACCTATCTTGTTGTTGCAAAAGGCTGAGGAAAAGATGATCGAAAAAGTCATTATTATGGGAGCGGCCGGCCGGGACTTTCATAATTTCAACGTTTATTTCAGAGACAATCCCCGTTACCGGGTGGTGGCCTTTACGGCCGCCCAGATCCCCTCTATCGAGGGACGGCTTTATCCGCCGGAACTTTCGGGAAAGTCTTATCCCCAAGGGATCCCCGTTTATCCTGAAAGTCACCTGGTCCGGCTTATTCGGGAACACCGGGTGGATCTGGTGGCCTTTTCCTATAGCGACGTCCCCCATGTGGAGGTGATGCATAAGGCTTCCATTGCCATGGCCGAAGGGGCCGACTTTATTCTGATCGGGGCGACTTATACCATGCTCCGGTCCAATAAGCCTGTGGTAGCCGTCTGTGCTGTTCGGACCGGAGCGGGGAAATCCCAAACCACCCGTAAAGTCTGCGAAATACTCCACCGGTTTAACCGTAAGGTGGTGGTGGTCCGTCATCCCATGCCTTATGGCGACCTGAGTGTCCAGATCGTTCAACGGTTTGCCGCCTATGAAGATTTCGAAAGGCATCATTGCACCCTGGAAGAACGGGAAGAATATGAACCCCTGGTGGACCTGGGCATCGTGGTCTATGCCGGGGTGGACTATGGGCTGATCCTTAAGGCGGCCCAACAGGAGGCCGAGGTCATCGTCTGGGACGGAGGAAATAACGACACCCCTTTTTATTTTCCCGATGTGCACCTGGTCCTTTTCGATCCCCACCGGCCGGGGCATGAATCCCTCTATTACCCGGGTGAGACCAATATGCTCATGGCCGATATAGCCATCATCAACAAGGTGGATACGGCCCCCTTTGCCCATGTGGAGCAGATTCGGGAAAATATCCAACGCCATGCCCCCAAGGCCGAAATTGTCCTGGCCCAATCGCCTGTTCTGGTCAGCCATCCCGAGTTGATCCAGGGGAAAAGGGTCCTGGTGGTGGAAGACGGCCCGACCTTGACCCACGGAGAAATGTCCTTCGGGGCCGGCTTTATCGCTGCTACGGAGTTTCAAGCCGCGGAAATCGTCGATCCCCGGCCCTTTGCCGCCGGGACCATAAAACAGGTCTTTCAAACCTATCCGCATATAGGACCCATACTCCCATCCATGGGTTACAGCCAGGAACAGATTAAGGATCTGGAAATGACTATCAACAGCGTCGATTGCGACCTGGTCCTTTTCGCCACGCCCATCCAGTTGACCAAGGTCTTATCGATCAACAAACCCACCCTTCGGGTCCGTTACGAATACCGGGATTATGGAACGCCGCTTTTGGAGGAATGCCTGATAAGGCGGCTCCAGGCCCTGGATGCATCCAAAAGGCCTTCCGGGTAAAAGGCGGGGGGAAATGGGAACCCAAAAAAGAAAAGAAGTCCTCCTGGTGGCCCTTGGAGGGAACGCCCTCATCCAAAAAGGCCAGGAAGGGTCTATCGAAGAACAATTTCAGACCCTGAAAATCCCGATCCGTCAGATCGCCCGTCTTTCAGAGTCCTATCGAATCATCATCACCCATGGAAACGGGCCGCAAGTAGGCCATTTGCTTTTACAGCAGGAATCCTGCCGGTCCTTCCCTCCTTTGCCTCTGGAAATCCTGGTGGCCCAAACCCAGGGCCAGATCGGTTATATGATCGAATCCACCCTGGACAGCCAGTTGATGGAACTGGGTCTGGACCAACAGAAATACATCGTCAGTCTCCTCAGTTATGTCGTGGTCCAGGAAAATGACCCGGCCTTTCTAAAGCCCTCCAAACCCATCGGACCGGCCTTTTCGAAGGAAAAGGCTCTCACCCTGCCCTATCCTACTCGAAACACCCCCAAAGGATACCGGCGGGTGGTGGCCTCCCCGCAGCCGGTTACCATCGTGGAAAAACGGGAGATAAAAAAACTCATCGAGATGGGTTTTATCGTCATCTGCTGCGGAGGGGGAGGTATTCCGGTAATCCGGGAGGGAAGGACCTTTTGCGGGGTGGATGCCGTGATCGACAAGGACCTGGCCAGCGCCGTTCTGGCTCAGGAGGTCGGGGTGGACCTTTTTCTGATGGCCACCGATGTACCGGGTGCGGCCCTTGGTTATGGAAGTCCGGATCAGGATTTCCTGCGCCGTCTGACCCTGGCCGAAGCCCGTAGTTATCTCAACGAAGGCCATTTTCCTGCAGGCTCCATGGGCCCCAAGGTGGAAGCGGCTATAAAATTTATGGCCCAGGGGGGCCGTAGGGCCGTGATCACCTCCATCGAGCAGATAGAAGAGGCCGTTGCCGGAAAGGCCGGCACGGAATTCGTCCGGTAAGAAGAAAGTCCTTAACGGGCACCACGAAAAATGAAGTCAGGTTCAAGGTTGATGACTATGTAAAAACTCGTCATTCCCGCGCAGGCGGGAATGACGAAATTGGGGTCTCCCGGACTTTTTACGAATCCGTCAAGGTTCAGGGTTCAGGGTTTTTTCCCCCCTGCAACTTGAAACTTGTATCTTGAAACTTTATTCTATGCCCTGACCCCTGCTCCCCGACCCCTGAATGCTATTTTCTAACAAACCCCCGTACCGTTTCCTAAGCCCCCTTTCCACGGTAACCACAAAATCCTGGACATTGGTCAAAATGGAACGGGCCGTCAAAGACCCGCGGTCGGCCAGTTTGGTCACAGCAAATTCAGACATATCCACCGAATAAAAATAGACCGGCCGTACCTGGCCCTCTGATAATACCCGGTAGGAAGGCACCATATTGCCTGTGGCAATGGCATGGAGTTGGGTAGCCATGGCGATAACGGTCGTGGCCCGGGCCGTCAGTTTCCGCATCCGGTCCTGGGCCGTGTAGGCATTTCCGATAACCTCCGGCAAAGGCCCGTCATCGCGAATAGATCCGGCCAGCACATAGGGAATTTTTTTCAGGATGGCCGCCCGCATCAAGCCATTTTGTATCAGGCCTTGGCGGACCGCCCCTTTAAGGGAACCCAAGGCCCTGATCCGATTGATGGCATCCAGGTGTTTATAATGGCCCAGGGGCACTGATTTTTTGGAGTAGATCTCCTGGCCCAGAGCCGTTCCGAAAAGGGCCCCTTCCAGATCATGGGCGGCCAGGGCGTTCCCGGCCAAAAGTCCGTGAACATAACCCCGATCAATCAGTCCGGCAAAGGCCTGACGGGCATCATAGTCGAACACGACCGCCGGCCCAAGGACCCAGAGGATGAAGCCCTCTTGCCGGTCATATTCGAGCAATTCATAAAGTTCATCGTAGTCGATGGAAAAGGAGGTCTCCCGGGTTATCCTTTTTCGGAAGGCGAATTTTTCGGAGTATTTCTCGGGAAAACCAAAGCCGCCGGTATGCACAAAAATACCCTCTTCTCCGTTTTCCCTCCGGCCCAGGGCAACCCGGTCTCCTTTCTGTAGATTTCGGAATTCTTTAACACTCAGACGGTCCCTGTCCTCCAGGACCACCACACAGTCCATACGGGAGTTTTCCGGAAGCAGCCATTGGCCCTTGCGGATCTGGAAAAATTCCGGATAAATGGAAGTGGCATGATAGTTCTCCGGTGCGCTCCCCTTTTGAATTACTTTTTTGAAAATCACCGTCGGTGCATGGCTAAAAGGGGGACTGGTAAAATCCGGAGGGCTGAAAGGGGGAAGCTTGAAAGGCATGTTCCTGCTGACCTCCTTATAAAGGATTTTTTAACTTTTTATTTTGTTGTTGGTCTTATAAATTATGGACTATTTCCCCCGAACTGTAAAGAGTCAGGAGAAAAAATGAAAAAACTCACGACCCTGTTATTGGCTATTGGTTTAACCTGGGCTTTTTCTATCCCCATAAGTTATGGGAAGGTTCCCTCTCGCGGATTCCACGGTCCCAGAGGAAGTTATCCGTCCCATCGTGGGTCCCGTCATTCCGGCTTTGACTGGTTCCTCCCCGGATTAATAATCGGAGGCGTTTTGGGGTGGACCTTTTCACCTGCCTATCGAAATGATCGGCCTGTTTATCCTCCGGCTTATCAGTCGCCGCCGGCCTATTACCCGCCCCCTCCACCACCGGTCTATTATCCTCCGGCTAAAGAATATGATCCGCCTTATGACGATTACGCCTCTTCATGGAACAGTCCATTTGAATCGGCCCCCTATATGGATCGGGAGTGGTTTCCGCCCCATAGTCCGGTCTGGGTCCCCGGCCGTTGTACTTATTATAGTCCGAGGCCGGGGGTTTGGGTCGAGGAATGTTATCAAGGACGCTGGGAATAAGAATTCCCGGAGAATGGATTCAAACCTGTTTATAGTGCGGATAAAATTTCTTTCCCGGCCGGGCCCAAAACCTTACTGACTGACCAAAAAGAACTATTAAAAACAGGATCTTTTTCCGTGAGATCAATCAACCGGGGCGGTTTGTATTTCTGTTTTTGGCTGTCAAAGAGGAGGAGGACTACCGGCTTCAGGGCATCTTTTTGACTCGTGGAGACGACCATCCCGACATCGGAACGGTTAATTTCCACCAGGCTCCCGACAGGGTATATCCCAATAGCTTTGATAAAATGTTCCACCAGGGATCGTTCAAAGTCCGTTGCACTCCACTCATAGATCCGTTTTATGGCCTCATGAGGGGGCATGGCATTTCGGTAAATCCGATCGCTGGAAATGGCATCATAAACATCTACGATGGAAGCGATCCTTCCAAAAAGATCGATCTGGTTGCCGATCAGACCGGAAGGGTACCCCCGGCCGTCATATCTTTCGTGATGCTGCAGCACGACCTCCATGGCCTTCACAGGAAAATCCCCGGCTCTTTCCAGCAGGTCTTTGGCCAAAAGGACATGACTTTTCATGATTTCAAATTCCGCATCGGTCAGTTTGCCGGGTTTGTTTAAAATCTCAAGAGGGATCCTCATTTTTCCAATATCATGCAATAAACCCCCTAAACCCAAAATCTGCAGTTCTTCGACACTCAGTCCCAACTGCTTGCCGAAAGCGACCGAGAGGATGCTGACATTAATGGAATGAAAAGCCGTATATTCATCCCGGGTCTTCAACTGCGAAAAACAGAGCAGAGCATCTTGATCTTCTATAAGACTGTTTACGATGGCATTAACCGCTTGTTTGGCTTCAGCCGTTTTTATGCTTTCACCGAGTCTTACATCCTCCAGAATTTTTCCGATAACTTTTTGGGCCTGATTATGAACCTCTAAGGCTCGATGGATCTCTCTATCCCCCAGGATTGAAGTTTTATCATCCTTTTTCCTGCTGTTCCCGACACTTAAGAAAGCGTTTTCAACAAGATCCGCCTTGGGGACTTCCTGAACCGGATCGATATCCATCCCTTTCTCTGTATCAACATAAACATACCGGCAATATTTACGGAGCTGATCTATCTGTTTCGGGGTTTTGAGAAAGAACTTGTGGCTCAAAAACGGGGTTTCAAGATAAGGACGGTCCAATTGATTGACATACATCCCGATAGTTAAATGGTCGGACTCAATTTTTTTGATCATTGCTAAAAATTCCCCTGGAATGAGTTAAATTTTATCCCCCTTGGATCCTGAAAAATTTCCGCTCCCTCCCTTGTTTAATCGACATATTTATACCCCAACTTTAATAATCGGAAAAATTTTCCCCTTTGAACTTCCGGCAGAACATGGTATTTAAAAAATGTGGCCTTAAGGGCACCATGAAATATGATGGTCTCGTAAAAACTCGTCATCCCGGCGCAAGCCGGGGTCCAGGAAATTCTAACCTGATAAAAACACTGGATTCCGGCTTTCGCCGGAATGACGTAATGCGGGTTTCGGCGATTTTTTGCGAATTCATCAAATATGAAAATGCCTCACAAGGTTATAGGCTATTTATAGGTTAAATGATTTTAATATGTTTCATACTTGCATCTTGCATCTTGAAACTTTTTTTCCGTATTATTTGGAAAGGAAATCCATGCCTGATCTCCCCCTTTTAGAAATTTTTTCAGATTATGTCTGACCCTGGTGCTATTTCATTACCGGGCGTATTGATCGTTTACAAAAAGAATTTGAATTGGACATCCGATGGACGGCCTTCCCGCTCCATCCCGAAACCCCTGAAGAGGGACAAACCCTGGAAGAGTTTTTTGCCGGGCGTCTGGATATCCAGCAGATCATGACCCGTCTGAAAAAGGCGGCCCAGGATAGCGGATTGCCCTTTGGAGATCAGAAGATGATCTATAACAGCCGGTTAGCCCAAGAACTGTCCAAATGGGCCGGCACCAAAGGGCAGGAAGGTCCCTTCCACCAGGTGGTTTTCCAGGCTAATTTTGTCCAGGGTATCAATATCGGGAAAATGGATGAACTCCAAAAGCTTGCCGAAGGTATCGGGCTCCCCGGAAAGGAAGCCGGAGAAATTTTGAAAAAAAGGACCTTTAAAATGGCGGTCGATTCGGACTGGGCCAGATCTCGGAGCCTGGGCATTCAAGCCGTTCCGACATTCGTTTTGAACGGCAATTCTTTGGTCGGCGCCCAGCCTTATGAAAAAATGGGTAAATTTTTAGAGGCCGCCGGGGTAAAGAAGCGAATGGGAGATTGAGTTGACAAAGACCATTTTCCCCCATAAATTCTCGTCCATGATTTCCGATCCCATACAACCGGCCCTGATATGTCCTTACACCTTGCTGGAAGAAGAAGCCTTAGCCTGGTCTATCCTATTGTTTCAACAGGCCCTATTACTGCACCCTTTTCCATTATCCTTGTCCCCGTCCCACCAGTCCCTGATGGATCAGGGATTGTTACAGGTCCGTTCCCTGGAGCGAACCCAGGAGGAAATCCGGGCAAAGGACAGAAGCCTGAGGTCCATCCGGACCTATATAGCCGGCAAGCCGGATCAGGGGATGCTGAAATATCTCAAGGAAGTATCCCACGGGGAGAATCAGGAGACCCAGGAAGAAATCTTCGGCCTTTTAAAAGGACAACCTTTCCAGAAGGGAGCAAAGGATTCTTCGGCCATTGACGGCCAGGTTCTCCTTTCCCTGATCCATGAATGGATGCTGGAGGAATGGGAACTGGAGGCCTCTTTAGTCAGAATCGAGGAACAGGAAAAAAACCTGGCCCAAGGCTGGCAGGAAAATATCGAGGAAGGACTGGATTTCAGTTTCCCCGAGCATCCGGGGGTAAAAAGAAAGGCCGTCGAGATCATTTGCCCCTTGGCCCTGACGGCCTGGCGGGAATTAAAGAATCGACTGGTCCCTGAACCATTAATTCTTTTTACTAATCAGTTATGGGTTTGGGCCGAAAACTATGGCCAGGATCCCGAAGAAGGCCGGGCCATTTCTATCCCTTTACCGGATTTGGGTTCCCTGAGTTTGGATGATTTCCTGAAACAATCAGAGACACGCTTTTCTAAGCCGGCGAAGGACCTCCCAGGCCTTCTAAAATCCCTTATAGCCTCTCCTCAAGAAGAATTAATCCTCGATTTTCAAAAGTCTTTATCCGGCCTGGGATGGCCGGCCGGCGGCAGATATAATCTTGTACTTCCCCCGGTAAAGCCTTCTTCGAATCAAAGGGGGTCAGACCAATTGATCCTGCTTTCCCCATGGTCTCCCCTGTAGGGTGGTGGAGTGAAACGGAACCCACCTACAGAAATGATGTAAGGTTGCTTTTCACTTGACAACTTTTTTTATTTCTCCTAAATAAATAGTCTTAGAAACCCCAGTGGTTCAAATATGATCGATTTGTAGTGCCTTTTTACAAAACGTTAAAAATTAAAACCAGAAAAGAGATGAATTATGTTTAAGGTCGAAGTGGACCCGGATAAGTGTGTCGGTGATGAAGAATGTGTAGAGGTCTGTCCGGTGGATGTTTTTGAGCTCCAAGATGGTAAAGCCGTTCCGGTTCAAGCCGATGAATGTCTGGGCTGTGAAAGCTGTATCGAGGTTTGCGAATTCCAGGCGATTACGGTAACAGAGATATAAAACAAAGGCCTGGTTGGAGAATTTCCAGCAGGCCTTTGTTTTTTTTATCTAAAATTGCTTACTTCTTTTCCGTTACATGGCACTGAGCACATAGGGTTGGCCCTGTTTTCTTGCCTTCTGTCTTCAATTTGGTGTGGCAATCCTTGCAATTTTTATGAAAGGAATTCTGGAGGGTCAACTTTTTGCCTTCCTCCGCTGCCTTGTGACATTCGCTGCACTTCTGAACCTTATTCCCCTGCTTCCAGGTATTTTTGCCGTCCTTATAGACGTGGTGGCATTCGGTGCAAGCTATTTTGTGATCTTTTTCGTGTTTCAGGTGGGTAAATTCCACCGCTGGTTTGGTCCGCTTGCCATCCTTAAATAATGCCTTATCATTATCTATTTTAAAGGAATCAGGGGCTTTATCGGCGGCATAAACCCAGGCCATCAACCCTAAGGAAAAAATAAACGCCGTTATTATCGACATTATTACCAGGCCTTTTTTCATCTTTTGTTTCACCTCCCTCCTCCTAAACAATCAATAACTTTTGAAATGCTATTTTCGAACTAAACCGCCACGCCCCGCCTTTTGGGGCATGGCACCACGAAGCATGAAAATAGGCTCCTTGGAAGACGGATACT
>JACRBX010000027.1 GCA_016219225.1 Deltaproteobacteria bacterium | reverse complement strand
GTGAGAGGCGGGATTGAACAAAACATCTCTGGACCCCGTCCCGGAGGGGCCTACACCCCGGAGGGTTGCGAAAGCTTTTTCCTTTCTGTCCTCTCAACAGAAAGGAAAATTTATTCCTTCTTTGCGCCCTTTGCGGCTCTGCGGTGAAATTTGTTTTTCAAAAACTGATACTGCCTGTACTTTTTGTTTTTATCCCCGAAGCCCTAATTTCTTTTCCAACCGGTTCAGATTGTTCCGGTCTCCCAGGGCCACCAGGGTGTCTCCCTCCTGGATTTTGGCCTGGGAAGAAGGATTAAAGATCATTTCACCGGTTTTTTTCTTGATGGCCACCACGATCAGGTCATAGTCTTTACGGATGGCCGATTCCATCAGGGTGGCCTCTTTGATTTCAGAATTTTTTCCAACGATCAATTCTTCCATCTGTAAATCCAGATTACGATTGTGTACCGCCAGTTCAATAAAGTCGATAACCGTGGGACGCAGGATCGTGTTGGCCATTCTACGGGCCCCTATATCATAAGGCGAGATGACCTTATCGGCCCCGGCCCGGGTCAATTTGAGCATCGAAGATTCTTCGGCAGCCCGGGCCAGGATAAATAAATCGGGGTTTAAACCGCGGGCCGTCAGGGTGATATAAACATTGTCGGCATCCGAAGAGGCCGCTGCCACCAGTCCTTTTGCCCTTTTGATTCCGGCCTTGAGCAGATTTTCCTCCAGGGTGGCTTCCCCCAAGACATATAATAATTTTTTTTCTTGAAAAAGAGGAATGTACTGGGGGTCCTTTTCGATTACCACCACCTCCATCGGTTTTTCCTTCAGGAGTTGGGTTACGGTCCGGCCGATGCGGCCGAAACCGCAGACCATATAATGCCCTTGAATATGGCTGATTTCCTTTTCCAACTTTCTCC
The DNA here is from genome assembly GCA_016219225.1 of Deltaproteobacteria bacterium. Taxonomy (NCBI): domain Bacteria; kingdom Pseudomonadati; phylum Myxococcota; class Myxococcia; species Deltaproteobacteria bacterium. The sequence goes on along the minus strand of JACRBX010000027.1, from coordinate 8,009 downwards.
TCCCGAATACATCTTTCAAGGTCCCTTTGACGACCATTCCGGTTATGTTGCCCAAAAAATAAAAAAAGAAACCCACCCCGGAAATGATCAGGAACATGGTGAATATTTTTCCTGCCCGACTTAAAGGATGGATTTCCTGAAAACCGACGGTTGTCAGAGTAATAACCGTCATATAGAGGGCATCCAGGCCATCCCATCCTTCGATGACGGTGTATCCGATGCAGCCCCCGGTGAGAATTAAAAAAAAGATGAAAATATCGAGAATAAAGCGGCGTGTAAATCCCATTTAACCCCTGACAGACTTAAGGAGTTGAGGGTGACTGGGCCTTTTGAGAGCTTACCACCTCAATGGAGACCTGGGTTGAACCTGGAGGCAAAGGCGGAAAAAGGATCATAAAAGGGAGGCTTTTTCCGGGAAGAATCTGCAGATTGGGAGAAAACCTTTCCGTCTGGGTCAAAATGAGTTTGTTTATTTCTTCTAAGGACAGGCTATCCAATTCCTCAGCGGTAAAGGTCCAGCCGGAATAAATCTCACGACTGACCGCCACTCGATTTTCCGCCGTCCTTAAAGAGCCCCGGATCTTGATCTTCCGGCGAGGGTCCGGATAGCCGTTTTTGATCTCGCCTTCGATAATAAAAAATCGGCCTATTTTCGGATTTTCTTTAAAATATTTCTTTATATTGATCAGACTTATTTTCTGGTTTCCCTCCGGGTCAACGGGGAGGAAAAAGACGTTCGAAAAGACATCTTTGAAATCCCAGTTAGGGTGGAGGTACTGGACATATAAAAAACGGGCGGCCAAGGCCAGCAGGGCGAGTAATATAATGATACCCAAAACCCGAAGGGCCTTTCGGGGAGGCCGTATTTGAAGGGCCGCTTCCTCCTCTTCATCCAGGATCAGTGCCGGTTCGGGTTTGGAAAGCGATTCCGAAAAAGGCCGGGTATCCGAAAAAGGTTGGGCATCCGAAAAAGAGGGGGGTTCAGCCCAGAAAATATGGCCGCAGCGGGTGCATCGAACCTTGGAACCAAAAGGTTCGAGAAGTTTCTCATCTAAGTGATAGGTGGTGGTACACTGTTCACAATGGATGATCAAGGGGCCTCCTTACAATGTTAAAAATGCCGATTATTAAAAATGCAAGTGATAGAGCCCGGGGAGGTGACGATATTGTTCATCAAAATCCAGCCCGTAGCCCACAATAAACCCTTTGGGGATTGAAAATCCTATATAATCGACAGGGACCTGGACTTCCCGTCGTTCGCTTTTGTCGATTAAGGCACAAATACGGACCGATTGAGGGTTTTCTTTTTTCAGGAATTCCAATAAGAATTTCAAGGTCAATCCGCTGTCTACGATGTCTTCGACCACCAGGACGTGTTTGTCTTTAATGGGGATTTCAATAGATTTAGTGAGCCGGATTTCCCCCTGGCTTTGACTTTGACTGCCGTAACTGGCCAATCGGACAAAATCCAATTTGACAGGAATGGAAAGATTTCTGGCCAGATCGGACAGGAATACAAAGGCCCCTTTCAAGACGCCGATCAGGATAAGATCCTCTTTCCGGTAATCTTCAGAAATGGTTCGGGCCAATTCTTTAACCCTTTTTTGAATCTCACGCTGAGAATATAAGCGTTCTTTTTTGACCGGAGCTGGCATGGTTTTCCCCTCGATGTCTCCTGTTAATCCTGGTTTTTAATCGAAGTTTCTCCCTTTTTACTCGAAACATAGACCAAAGTTTTAAAAAAGTCAATCATCCCTGACGGTTTTTTCTTGAATTGTAATGATTTTCGCCTTATATATAAGCAAAATTTTCAGGAGAAGACCTCTATGAGCCTCAAGGCCTTTTTATTTCCAGGACAAGGTTCCCAATATGTTGGAATGGGGAAAGAAATATACGATCAATATCCAAAGGCCCGTAAAATTTTTGAAATAGCCGAAGAGATCACCGGGCTGCCCTTGAAAGAACTTTGTTTTAACGGTCCCATGGACCGTTTGACGTTGACCGCCAACTTGCAGCCGGCCATCACTGCGGTCAATCTGACGGTATTAAGCTGTTTGGAGGAGCAGGGGGTGATTCCGGTGGTTACGGCTGGTCATAGTCTGGGGGAATATTCGGCCCTTTATGCCGCCGGCGTGATCGGTCTGGAGGATACCTTCAGGCTGGTGAAGGCCCGGGGGGCTTTGATGGACCAAGCGGCTCAAAAAAAATCCGGGGCCATGGCGGCCATTATGGGTTTGGCCCCTGAAAAATTAGGGGCAATCCTTTCCGAATTGGCCGGGGAAGGGGCCATCGGGGCGGCCAATTATAATACGCCGGAGCAAACCGTTATCTCCGGGACCAGGGAATTGGTTGAAAAAGCCTCTCAACAAGCGACCCAGAGCGGCGGCAAAGCAATTCCCCTGGCGGTCAGCGGGGCCTGGCACAGCCCTTTGATGCAGGAGGCCATGGAGGCCTTCAAGGAGACCCTGGCTCCGGTGGAATTTAATCCCCCTCGAAGGACTATTTTCTTCAATGTGACCGGAAAAGCGGAAACGGATCCGATAAGGATAAAAGAAATCATGGGGAGTCAGATCGGCCAATCGGTCCGTTGGGTGGAATTGGTCGGGAATCTGATGGCCCACGGGGTATCCCGCTTTGTGGAAGTAGGTCCCAAGAAGGTCCTCCTCGGGTTGGTTCGAAAATGTCTGCCCAGGGATTATGAGTACCGGTCTTATAATGTGGAAGACTTGAAATCCCTGGAGGCCTTCATGGCCGCGGAAAAAGGTTGACAGGCGGCTGTTCTTAGCGGACCGCTCTCTGCAAAAAATAAAACAAGATAACAATAGGAACTTGATATGCCAAAGGTAGCTTTTGAAGAAGAACGGTGTAAGGGCTGTGGACTTTGTGTCCTGGCCTGCCCGAAAAAAAGTATTGTCATCAGCGATAAAATTAATAATCAGGGCTTTACCGTGGCCTGTATGACTGAGGAGGCGTCTTGTACCGGATGTGCCCTTTGTGCGGAAATGTGCCCTGATATCGTGATTGAGGTCTGGAAAGAGGAAGCTGAAAGCTCAAAGCTGAGCTTTCAGCCTTGAGCACTTTTTCATAGGAGTTTTTATGTCAAAACCAAATATCGAACTGATAAACGGAAACGAATCAATCGCCAGGGGGGCCATGGCCGCCAACTGCAAATATTATTTCGGATATCCCATCACCCCTCAGAATGAAATCCCGGAATATTTATCCAGGCATTTGCCGGCTGTTGGAGGGACTTTTATCCAGGCCGAAAGTGAAATCGCCTCCATCAACATGCTCCTGGGTGCCGGGGCCACCGGGGCCAGGGCCATGACCTCTTCTTCCAGCCCCGGGATCTCCCTGAAACAGGAAGGGATTTCCTATATGGCCGGATCCGAGATCCCGGGTGTGATCGTCAATATGAGCCGCAGCGGCCCTGGATTAGGGGGCATTTCTCCCTCTCAAGGGGATTATTTCCAGGCCACCCGGGGAGGGGGACATGGGGATTACCGGGTTATCGTCCTGGCCCCTTTTTCCGTTCAGGAAAATTACGATCTGACGATGAAGGCCTTTGATCTGTCCGACAAATATCGCAATCCCGTATTGGTTTTAGGGGATGCCCTCTTAGGGCAGATGAAGGAGCCGGTGACCCTTCACCCCTATGAACCCCGGGAATTTGATAAACCCTGGACCTTGACCGGGGCCAAAGGCCGTAAATCCCGTTTTTTAAAAAGCCTTTATCTGAACGAAGGGGATCTGACCAAACATAACTGGAAATTGTTTCAAAAGTATCAGCAGATGAAGGCCGAGATCGAATACCAGACCTATCTGGTCGAAGATGCCGATCTGGTCGTGGTCTCTTTCGGCTCCGTGGCCCGTATTATTAAATCTTCCATTAACATGGCCCGGGAGCAGGGGATGAAGGTCGGGCTCTTCCGCCCCATCACCCTGTACCCTTATCCCGAAGAACCCCTCAGGCAATTATCAACAAAAATTCAGCACTTCTTTGTGGTGGAACTCAATACCGGACAGATGGTCGAAGATGTGAAATTGTCGGTAGACAAAGGGGCCCAGGTGGATTTTTACGGCCGGCCGCCCGGGTCGATTCCCACTCCAAATGAATTGTTTGAAGAGATTAAGAAAGTATATCGGTGAGCAGTATGAAACAAGTATTTAAACGTCCCAAGAGTCTAAAAGATGTGCCTTTTCATTTTTGCCCGGGCTGTCATCATGGGGTCATTCATCGTCTGGTGGCCGAATGTATTGACCTCTATGACCTTCAGGAGAAGACCATCTGCGCCGCTTCGGTCGGTTGTTCGGTCTTTATGTACGATTATTTTGACGTGGATGTCTGTGAGTCCCCCCATGGACGGGCTGCGGCCGTGGCTACGGGGATCAAAAGGGCCAGACCGGAAAATTTTGTTTTTACCTATCAGGGGGATGGGGATCTGGCCGCCCTTGGTATTGCCGAAGGACTCCACGCCGCCAACCGCGGGGAAAATATTACCATTATCTTCGTTAACAATACGGTTTATGGTATGACCGGAGGTCAGATGGCTCCGACCACCATGTTGGGCCAGACCACGACCACCTCCCCTTTTGGAAGGGATTTCCACCGGGAAGGGTATCCGATCCGGATGGCTGAACTAATGACCATGTTGGGAGGGACGACCTTTTCCGCCCGGGTGGCCGTCAATACCCCGAAGAATTTGATGCAGGCTAAGAAAGTATTGAAAAAGGCCTTTGAGGTCCAGATTCAGAACCAGGGTTTTTCCTTTGTGGAATTTCTTTCCAGTTGCCCCACCAACTGGAAGATGACCCCGGAAAAGGCCAATCAGCGGGTTCAGGACGAAATGATCCCCTATTTCCCCTTGGGGATATATAAAGACAGCGAATAAGCGATCAGCTATCAGCGGTCAGCGAGAAACCCAAGAAAGATTTTAAAGAATTAAAAGTTTGGCAGAAGGAGCTGTTTTAATGTACTTTGACGTAATTGTAGCCGGTTTTGGAGGGCAGGGTGTCCTGTTGATCGGAAACCTCCTGACTTATGGGGCCATGGAAGAAGGCCGTTATGTTACTTACATGCCTGTTTATGGAGTGGAAATGCGTGGCGGAACAGCCAATTGCACAGTCGTCATATCCGACCAGGAGATCGGTTCTCCGGTGATCCATCACCCGGTGACGGCCGTAGTCATGAATAAACCCTCTCTTTTAAGATTCGGGCCGATGGTTAAGCCCGGCGGCTGGCTTTTTGTCAATTCTTCTTTGATCGAAACCCGGGAGGAGGACTATCCGGAGACCAAAATGATCCAGGTCCCGACCATTGAATTGGCCGCCAAAGCCGGGGATCAACGGCTGGCCAATATGGCCATGCTGGGGGCCATTATCGAAGAAACAAAGGTCCTTACAAAGGAAGCCGTGGTCAGGGCCTTTTCCCGGGCCCTGGATAAACGCTACCACAAGATGATTCCCATCAACACTGCCGCCCTTGAAGAAGGGGAGAGGTTTGTACGGGAAGGAAAAAGCTAAAAATTTATCTTTAATTGTATCGGATCTGGAACGAATCAAAGGTCCCGCTATACGGTCCGTAATGGACCTCGACGCGTTCAACTTGAGAAGAAGGGGACCCCTGGTGGCACCAGGCGACCATGCCTTCCACTTTTTCTTTGGTTCCCTCGAAATAAGCCTCCACGGACCCGTCCCGGCGATTTCGAACCCAGCCTGTAAGACCCAGCAGTCGGGCTTGATCCCGGGTATAAGCCCGGAAGTAAACCCCTTGAACCCATCCGTGAATAATCACCTGGGCCGAAATGTTTTCCATAGATATACCCTCTTGCCCCAGGGGGCACCACGAATCATGAAAATTTTTTCAGGCGATAGGCTATGGGCAAGGGACAGGGTTCAAGGTTGGTTTTAAACCCGTAACCCGTAACCTGTAACCTGTAACGTTATTTTTTTATTAATCGCTTTTTTCTATCAATTGCAAAAATTCTTTTTCCGTCAAGGTGGCTATCCTTAATTCCCTGGCCTTATCAAGCTTGGAGCCGGGGTCTTCCCCGACAATCAGGTAGTCGACTTTGCCGCTCACCTGACTGGCCGTTTTTCCCCCTAAAGCCTCGATTCTTTCTTTGGCCTGATCCCGGGTCAACCCCTCTAACCGGCCGGTGAGAACAAAGGTTCGACCATTTAGAGGCTTCGGTCCGACGGTTTTTCCTTCTTTGATTTTTATCCCGGCCGTCAGAATCTTTTCAACTACCTTTCTATTCTGCGGGGCATCAAAAAAGGCCCGGATACTACGGGCTACCTGGGGACCGACCTCCCGAACGGTTAACAGGTCTTCTTCGGTCACATCCATCAATGCCTTCAAGGATCCGAAATAGCCGGCCAGTAATCCGGACAGATGATCTCCTACATGGCGGATTCCCAGGGCATAGATGAATCTGCCCAGGGTGGTCTGTTTGCTTCTTTCCAGGGCCTGGGTCAGGTTGTCGGATGATTTTTCGGCCAGGCGCTCCAGGGATATCAGGATATCCTTTGAGAGATAATAGAGGTCTCCATAATCCTGGATCAAGCCTTTATCCACCAATTGGTTGATTAACTTTTCCCCCATCCCCTCAATGTCCATGGCCCCTTTGGAGGCAAAATGCCGGATGGATTCTTTGATTTGGGCCGGGCAGTTGGGATTGGAACAACGGTGGGCCGCTTCACCGGGCAGGCGTATCACCGGGGCGTTGCAGACGGGGCACTGCGTTGGCATGGAGAAGGGTTTTTCCAGATCTTTACGGACCGAAGTAATGACTTTAACCACTTCCGGTATGACCTCCCCGGCCCGCTGGATGACCACGGTGTCTCCGATCCGGACATCTTTCCGTTCGATCTCATCCTGATTATGAAGGGTGGCCCGGCTGACCTCAACCCCACCGACCATAACCGGATCCAGGTGGGCCACCGGGGTCAGGGTCCCGGTCCTGCCTACCTGGACATCGATGTTTAAGATCCTGGTTGTTTCCTGAGAGGGCTGGAATTTATAAGCCAAAGCCCAACGGGGACTTCTTGATTTGATCCCTAACCGCGCCTGAAGGACAAGGGAGTCGACCTTAAGGACCACCCCGTCAATTTCGTAGGGCAAAGTATGGCGACGGGCCTCTATCTCTTCACAAAAGTCCAGACACTTCTTAATCCCCGGAAATCGTCGGGTATGGGGGTTGACAGGCAGCCCCCAGTTCGGCAGGGTTTGGAGGACCTCCCACTGGCTGGAAAAGGTCTGCCCCGTCACCAATCCCAGGCCGTAGGCAAAAAAATGTAGCGGCCGCTGGGCGGTTATCTTGGGGTCCAACTGGCGTAGCGATCCGGCGGAGGCATTTCTCGGATTGGCAAAGGGGGCCTCTCCCTGTTGTTCTCTTCGGCGGTTATATTCTTTGAAATCTTTGAGCTTCATGTAGACCTCGCCGCGCACCTCCAGACGGTTCGGAGGAGGGACCTTGGCGGCCAGGAGTCTCAACGGAATGGCGTGGATGGTCCGCACATTGAGGGTGACGTCTTCTCCCATAAATCCGTCCCCCCGGGTGGAAGATTGGACCAGAACCCCATCTTCATAAATCAGTTCGATGGCCAGACCGTCGATTTTTGGTTCGGCCGTATAATTAATTTCCTGATCGCTTTTTAAAAAGCGCTTAATGCGCTGATCAAATTCCAGGACTTCATCAAAATCGAACCCATTCTCCAGACTGAGCATGGGGATGGAATGGGCCACGGTCTGAAATTTGCTCAGTGGTTGAGCCCCCACCCGTTGGGTAGGCGAATCCGGGGTGATCAGTTCGGGGTGCTGGCCCTCTAATTCTTCCAGTTCCCGAAGCAACCGGTCGTACTGGGCATCGGAGATCTCCGGATCATCCAGGACGTAATAGCGGTAGTTGTGGTAATGGAGGAGTTTGCGGAGTTCTTCGATTCGGTTTTTATTTTGGATGTCCATGGTGGTCTTTTATGATTATGGGCTCCTGAGTATCTCATCATGG
>JACRBX010000026.1 GCA_016219225.1 Deltaproteobacteria bacterium | reverse complement strand
TATATTAATTTACCAAAAAAGGAAACACCATCATGAATAGACGTGTTTTTTTAAAACAATGCGCTTTGTGGACTGCGGGTTTAACCCTGTCCCCCCCGGTATTTCGCCTCATTCCCGAACTCTGGGCCGAACCCCGGGCATCTATCGTTTCCATAACCGAGGGAACCGATTACCCGGCCCTGGTCTCCAAAGTCCTCGGTCCCTTGGGGGGTATTCAGCCCTTTGTTAAAAAGGGGCAGCGGGTGGTGGTTAAACCCAACATCGGTTGGGACCGCTCCCCTGAACAAGGGGCCAATACCCATCCGGAGGTGGTTAAGACCCTGGTACGTCTGGCTTTGGACGCCGGGGCCGCCCAGGTGCTGGTTTTTGACCGCCCTTGTAATGAGGAACGTCGCTGCTATGCCAACAGCGGGATCAAAAAGGCCGTGGAGTCCTTGGGGGATCGAAGGGCCATTTGCACCTACATGGACAACCGGAAATTCATCCCTGTTCGAATCGCCAAAGGGAAATCCATCAACGACTGGGAATTTTATAAAGAGGCCCTGGAGGCCGACTGCTATATCAATGTGCCGGTGGCCAAACATCATGGTGGAGCCGGACTAAGCCTGGGGCTGAAAAATATCATGGGAGTCATCGGCGGATTCCGGGGCAAGATCCATTTTTCCCTGGGCCAGCGGATAGCCGACTTAAATACCGTATTAAAACCCCATCTGACCGTGATCGACGCTACCCGGATCCTGCTCCGGAATGGCCCTCAAGGCGGGGACCTGAAAGATGTAAAGATCCTCAACAGCCTGATCGCTTCCACCGATATCGTGGCGGCAGATGCTTATGCCACCACCCTCTTTCACTTAAAGCCCGAGGAAATCGAGTCGACCCAGGCAGCTTATCAATTAGGGTTGGGTGAGATGGACTTGAAGAAGATCAAGGTTGTTAAGGCGTGAAAGGGGGCCGGGGGGATCAGGGGGTCAGAGTTAAGAGTTCAAAGTTCGGAGTTCGGAGTTGAAAAAACGAAGCAATAAAACATTTCCCCTCCTCTACTGGAGACGCATAGCCCAAACCCTTTTTCTTCTTTTATTTCTGGTCCTCTTCCGCCTGACCGATTATAAGGGTGAAGACCAAATCCCCTATGCCGTCAATATCTTTTTCCGCCTGGACCCCCTGGTGGCTGCGGCCGCCATGTTGGCTGCCAGGGCCTTGATCTCCCTGCTCCTGTTATCTCTGATCGTCATCGGACTGACCCTGATCCTCGGTCGTTTTTTTTGCGGCTGGTTTTGCCCTCTCGGCACCTTATTGGACTTATTCCAGACCGTTTCCCCCCTTAAAAAAGAAAAATCAAACGTCCGGCGCCGAAACTGGAAATATCTCCTTTTAGGGTTCATTCTCCTGTCTGCCTTTTTGGGTTTCCCGGTGGTCGGCTATTTTGATCCTTTTTCTCTCCTGGTCCGGGGAATGACCCTGTCCGTAGACCCTTTTTTTAATTATACGGTTGGGTCCTTTTTTGATTTTTTATATCGTCATGGCCCGTCCTTCCTATCCCAAATCAGTGAATCGATATACTCCTTTTTCAAGGATACCCTGTTAGCTTATAATCAAAAATTTTTTTATCTGAGTCTCTTATCCCTTCTCATCCTAATAGCAATCTTTGCCCTGGAGCGCATAGAGAGACGATTCTGGTGTAAAAACCTTTGTCCCTTAGGGGGACTTCTGGCCCTGCTATCCCGATTTTCCTGGCTTCGGGGTCACATTCAAACCTCTTGTCGGGGTTGTCGGGTCTGCACCCAGATATGCCGCATGGAGGCTATCGATCAGACTGGTGGTATTGCTTCGGCCGACTGCAACCTTTGCCTCGATTGTCTGCATCTCTGCCCGGATAAGGCGATTTCCTTTGCCTTCAAAAAACCGGAACAAAGACCAGTTCCTTTGGGGATTTCCAGAAGGGTGTTTATCGGAACGCTCTCCTCAGCCCTTATCCTCCCAACCTTTTTAAAAGTCCGGGCTGAAACCAAAAACCCAGACCCGACCTTGATCCGCCCCCCGGGTGCCATTAAGGAGAACTTCTTCCTGGATCGCTGTGTCCGCTGCGGCGAGTGTATGAAGGTCTGCATCAACAATGCCCTTCAGCCTTGCTGGCTGGAAGCCGGGATGGAAGGACTGTTTTCTCCCCGGCTCGTTCCCCGTATAGGCTATTGCGAATTTAATTGTACCCTTTGCGGTCAGGTCTGCCCAACCGGGGCGATTGCAAAACTCCCTTTAAAGGAAAAACAAAAAACCGTTATCGGCCGGGCCTATTTTGACAGAAACCGATGTCTCCCCTATGCCCAGGGAACTCCCTGCATTGTCTGTGAAGAACACTGTCCTACCCCGGAAAAGGCTATTAAATTCCGGGAGGCCCTGGTCATGAATCCGGAAGGAAAAATGGTGACGATCAAACAGCCCTATATTCTGGAATCTTTATGTATCGGTTGCGGGATTTGTGAAAATAAATGTCCCCTGGAGGGAAAGGCCGGGGTATTGGTCATCAACAATCCGGAAGGAATGGTTCTATCAAAAATCGCCATGTTTTGAGGTTCCGATAGAATCAAATCCAGATCCTGGGTCTTTATGCATTCTAATGCCTCGCCCAGAGACAGACTGGAAACCGTGCTGGTCCCTTCATTAATAACCATCAAAAAAACCTGATAATCGGAGTCGATGTGCATGATTCTGAGAAAAGGTTCCACGGTTTCTCCTCCTTTGTATAATAGGTCTTTTCCGCTTTCCCGAGAACTACTGACGACTCTTAGGTAATGATCCCTGTTCTTTTATCGAACTTTTATTGAAAAAACTTTAGACTTATTTTCATCTTTCGTGGCGCCCATTAGGGGCATAGAGGATTAATAAATGGAAGGGGTTTGCTTGGCATATTCGGCATCGGAAGGACGAATATAAAAGGGCCGGATCTCTTCCGGAGAAGATTGCCGGCCTTGCTGCATCCGGGACCGGGCCAGGGTCCCCAGAACGACCGGCGATATAAGATGCAAATGAGAATCAGGGAACAAGGCCAGTGTACCGAGACTCTCTTTAAAAAATGGCTGGTAGAGTCTGGCCCCATTGCCTACCAGGAGAACCGGTTCATTGATTTCCTGCGCCAAAGCCTGGGGCTTTATATTTCGTGGTTCTCCGGCCCAATGGATTTCCCCGTGGGAATCCGACCTGAAATAAGCACAAAAAACCTCTTTCTTTCTGGCATCAATGACCGGACAAATCAGGTAGGGGCAATAAGAAAATGGAAAGGCCAGGGCTTCCAGGGTGGATATTCCGACAATCGGTTTTTGGGTGGCAAAGGACAGGCCTTTTATGGTGGCCAGACCGATACGAAGACCAGTGAAGCTTCCCGGGCCGACCGTCACCGCCCAGAGGTCAATTTCATTAAGCTCCCATTCGGCCTGGGCCAAAAGGAAAAAGATGGTCTTCCATAATTGACTGGCATGGGTTTTTGAAACCCGAATCTGGGCCTGGGCCTGTAACACATCCCCTTCCAGAAGGGCCACCCCTTCGGTTTCGGTGGCGGTATCCAGAGCCAGTATCTTCAAATTCTTTCCTGTTTGGTTGGTTAAATGGAGTGTAAGTTCTCCAGGCATAGCCTATCAAGTTTGGAGTTCGGAGTTCGGAGTTTAGAGGGTTTGCTCCGAACTCCGAACTCCAAACTGATTCAATAAATCAACCCCTGATCCCTGCCCCCCGACCCCAGACCCCCAGCATCACTGTTGGATGATACGTGCGATGTCATTATAAAAAACAAAGACCATCAGCAGGATCAGGATAAACATACCCACTTGTTGGGCCATCTCCCGTTTCTTCAGGCTGAGGGGTTTGCCCAGGATCCATTCCAACCCGAAAAAAACCAGATGGCCCCCATCCAGGACAGGGATGGGAAGGAGATTTAAGATTCCCAGATTGACGCTCAACAGGGCAGTAAAAAATAAAAGATTGGTCCAGCCTTCCTGGGCCTGCTGACCGGCCAACTGGGCAATAAAAATCGGCCCCCCCAGGGTCTCCAAAGGTAATTTCCTTTGGACCAGCTTGAGCAGACTGAGCCCGGTCATTTTAGTTATCCCCCAGGTTTGATCGATCCCGCTTTGGAAGGCACCCAGGACCCCTAATTTCCGGGTAAAATATTTTCCGGAGGGGGTGACCCCGATAACCGCTTCCTGAACGTCTTCCCCGAAAAGGTTTTTAACCGTACTTCTGACCGGTGTAACCTCGGTTGCATAACGCTGGTTTCCCCTTACAAAAATCAAAGAAATGGGTTTTCCCGGATTTTTTCGTACGATCTCAGGCAGTTCTTTCCAGGACTGGATGGCTTGGCCGTCCATTTGGACGATCTTATCTCCGGGACGAATGCCGGCATTATAGGCCGGGAAATTGGGTTTAACCTCCCCGATCTCACTGGTCAGGATGACCTGTCCAACGAATAGAAACCCCACGCAAAAAACAACGATAGCGAAAAAGAAGTTAAACAAAGGGCCGCAAAGGACAATGACCATCCTTTTCCAGACCGGCTTATGAGAAAAGGACCGGACCTTTTCTTCTTCCGAGACCTCATCATCCAGCCCTTCTCCCACCATCTTAACATATCCCCCCAGGGGAAAGGCGGAAATCCGGTAATCGGTTTCCCCCACCTTGAGGCCGAACAAACGGGGGCCCAGGCCGAAAGAAAACCGCTCCACTTTAACCCCGAAGAATTTTGCCGCCCCGAAATGTCCCAGTTCGTGAAAGAAGATCAACAAACCGAGGACGATGATAAAAGGGACCAGTTTAAACAAAAACCCGTAAAACAACGACGGGGACACGGCGGTTTCGGCGAGAACCGAGAGGATACTTTGAAGTTGAAGAATCATCATTTCCATATTGTTGCTTCCTTAACGTTTAATAGGGTTTATGGTATTCGGTTTAAGGTATAAGGTGTGGACCTTGAACCTTGGATCAAAAACCTTATACCTTGGACCTTGAACCTTTCTTTTCAATCCAGGAACCGGCCTCTTTTCTGGCCCAGGAATCAACGGCCAGAATTTCTTCCAAATTAGCCGGGGAAAAGGGTTTATGCTTTTCCATGGTGGCCCTAATTACGAAGGGAATCCCCTGATAAGACAGCCCCCCCTTTAAAAAAGAGAAGACAGCGGCTTCATTGGCGGCATTTAATACCACCGGCATACTGCCTCCTGTTCTGGCCGCCTCCAGGGCCAACCCCAAACAGGGGAATCTTTCCAGGTCCGGCTTAAAAAAAGTTAACCCGGTCAGTTGGGTCAGGTCTAAAAAACCCTGATTCAGAGGCAGCCGCCTGGGATAGGAAAGGGCATAGGCAATAGGGATCACCATATCAGGATTTCCCATTTGGGCCAGGATAGAGCCATCCTGATATTCGACCATGGAATGGATGATACTCTGGGGATGGATGCAAATGTCCACCTGATCCAGAGAAACCCCGAATAACCATTGGGCTTCCATCACCTCCAGCCCCTTGTTCATCAGGGTGGCTGAATCAATCGATATCTTTTGACCCATCTTCCATTTGGGATGATTCAAAGCCTGCTGGCTGGTAATCCGTTTCATGGCTTCTTGGGGATAATCCCAAAACGGCCCCCCTGAAGCGGTTAATATAATCTTCCGTAAGGCCTCCCGCTGTTGGCCCTGTAAAACCTGAAAAATGGCACTGTGTTCGCTGTCGATCGGTAAAATAGTTACCCCGTGTTTTCGGGCTTCTTCCTTCATCAAGGCCCCGGCCATTACTAAAGACTCTTTATTGGCCAGGGCAATGGTCTTTCGAGCCTTGATAGCCGCCAAAGTCGGCTGTAAACCGACTGCTCCGACCATGGCTGAGACCACCATGTCCGTCTCTTCCAGGGCAGCAATTTCTTCATGACCTTCAGACCCCCAGAGGACCGTTAAGGGAAATCCCGGAAATCCATGGCTGGTTAATTCAATAGCTTCTTTCTCCGAAGCTACGGAAACGCTTCGCGGCTTAAAATAAAGGATCTGTTCTTTAAGCAGTCCCATGTTTTTCCCGGCCGCCAGCCCAACAATACGAAACTGGTCTTCAAACTGTTTGACCAGATTGAGGACCTGGACGCCTATGGAGCCGGTACTGCCTAAGAGGGATAAGGTTTTCAAAAGATCCTTTCGTATCTCGTATCTCGTGAAGCGTAGCTCGTATCTCGTAATTCGTTATTCGGTGGTTCGTATCTTACTGAATTCCGAGGTCGACACAAGAGATGCTAAATGCTTCATACGATGTACGCATTACGCACTCCGAGATACGCTTCACGCTTCACGTTATCCGCTTTACGTTACCCGTTACCCGAAAAATCTCACAAAAAAGTAAACCAACGGCGCCGGCAACAGCACACTGTCGGCGCGATCCAAAAAACCCCCATGCCCTGGAAAAAGAGAACCCGAATCTTTTACCCGGACGGTTCGTTTAAACATGGATTCCAACAAATCCCCTAATTGACTGACCATACCAAGTAGCAACCCCAGGCCGATTATTTGAAGCTGAGGGTATTGCGGGAAAAGGGTGACTTGAAAAATCCAGGCCAAAAGTATATTGGCCGTCAAGCCTCCCAAAGACCCCTCGATGGTCTTTTGGGGACTGATCAAGGGGGCCAGCTTATGTCTTCCCCAGGTGCGTCCTACATAATAAGCCGCCGTATCCCCGGCATAGTTCACCGCCAACAGAAAAAATACCCAGTTCAGTCCGTGGCTTTCCTTTCTGATGAGTACGAAAAAAGGAAGATAGAGGGGCAGGTACCAGAGGGCAAAGATCTGTTTACCTAAAGAATCAAAAAAAGGTTTTTGATTAGGGAAAGTGACGATCATATAAATAAAGCAAAACAGCGCTCCCAGGATTAAGGCCAGGAAAAGACCGTCTATCCCTTTAAAATATGCCCCCCAAAGGGCCAATGATCCCAGAAACCAATGAAGCCACAGGATAAAGCCGGAGGGTTTTTGGTAAATCAAATAAAACCATTCGCGGTTCCCCAGGGAAAAACCGGCCCAAACCAGAAAAATAAAAAGAACCGGCCCTCCAAAGTAGAGAGCCAAAAAGAGCAGGGGTATAATCAGGGAAGCGGTGATAAGGCGCTTACCATGAGAGGGTGAAGGCTTTAAACCCAAAACATCTCCTCAGGAACGTTCCTGGAGAGGCAGGGAATTTTTTCGGCGAACCTGTTCTCCGGTTAAACCAAATCGCCTTTCCCTCTTATGAAATTCTTGAATGGCAGTCAGGAGGTGTTTCTTGCGAAAATCCGGCCATAGGGTTTGAGTCACATAAATCTCAGTATAGGCCGATTGGTAAATCAAAAAATCACTCAGCCGGTATTCCCCGCTGGTGCGAATCAGCAAATCGGGGTCGGGCAAGCCATGGGTATAAAGGAACTTTTCGAACTGCGCTTCGGAAATATCTTCAATAGAGAGATCCTTATTCAGGATGGCTTCGGCCATCTTCCTCACGGCCATGAGGATTTCCGCCCGCCCGCTGTAGCTTAAGGCCACATTTAAGATCATGTCTTTGTTCTCTTGGGTTTGTTCAATGGCCTTTATCAATTGGGGTTGCAGTTTCTCCGGTAATTGTTCCAGGTTTCCGATGACCTTTAAGGCAATTCCGTTTTTTTTCAATTCCTGAATTTCGGATTTTAAATAGTGGGAAAGCAATTGCATTAAGGCCTTAACCTCCCACTTGGGACGGTTCCAGTTTTCTCTCGAAAAAGCATAAAGACTCAAAACCTGAATCCCCAGTTCCCGGCAGGTTCTCACGGCCTCCCGAACCGACTCCACCCCTTGCTTATGTCCGGCCACGCGGGGCAAGGATCGCTGCTGGGCCCAGCGACCGTTCCCATCCATAATAATGGCAATATGCCGGGGCATTTTTTCAGGAGTGCTCAATTTCATCGGGAATGGGGAAAGGTGACCAGGAATCCGCCTTCGATATTCATTATTCGATATGCATTATTCGATATTCGTATTTTCATGTTTCGTGTCACCAGGCCCCAAAAGGCGGGGCATGGCGGTTTAGTACAAAAATAGATTCCAATTTCGGATTTCGGAATTTAAAAGAAACTCTCCTTCAACATTCATGATTCGATATTCGATATTCGATATTCACTTTTTCATGCTTCGTGGCACCCCTCTGAGGCATGAGGGCTTGATGCCTGGCCAGGCTCTCGCGAAGTCCTTAAAAGGACAAAATCTCTTTTTCCTTCTCTTCGCTGATCCGGTCCACTCTTTCAATAAAATCATTGGTAATCTTCTGGATCTCTTCCTGGCCTTTAAAAAATCCATCTTCGGAAATGGTCTTGTCTTTTTTAAG
>JACRBX010000025.1 GCA_016219225.1 Deltaproteobacteria bacterium | reverse complement strand
GCGCTGTGACTGTTGCCAGAATGTGGATAACGAAAATGAACTCTGTCTTCTTGAGGAATGGGATACCCAGGAGAGCCTTTTGAGTCATTTGAAGTCGGAGCGATTTAAGGTGCTCCGGGGAGCGATGAATCTGCTCAAAGAACCCTATAAAATGATGTTCCACACTATGTTCCATCCGGAGGGATTGAAGGAATTATTATGCCAACGACCATAAAATCCGAGAGTATAGATCAATTACTGGCCGAGGCCGATGAACTTATTGGAAAAATCAATTCAGAATTCATCGAAGACCTGGAAGAAGAACATCGCCTCCAGTTTGAAAAACATACTCAAAGATTGCAGGAACTCAAGTCTGAAGTTCAGGCAAAGACCGAGGATAAAGGAACAGCAGAATCATTTTCCTCGGCCGAGGGAATGCATGAGGCGATCCTTGATATTGTCAAAGCCATGAAGGACTTGACCCGCTATCTTTCCTGATTTTCGTCAAAGGCCATTAAAAATGCCGGGACTTCAATCAATCGAGGCAACTGACCCGAAGGCGCGCATAGATCGAATTCCGGCATTCCGATGTTTAAAAATATTAAAAGTTATGAAGGGAACCTATGCCATTCAATGGAATAAAAGATTCAGTGGATAATTTCAAAGACCGGTTTCGTTCGCTCTTCAGCCCCCGGGACCCCCAACAAAAGAAGAATACCTTGCCTCCAAAGGCGCATTTCAGCATCTGGTATTTCCTGATCGTCTTTTTGATATTTACCTTCGGGCAACAATACTTTCTTTCTCGAAAAGTAGAGACCATTCCCTATAGCCAGTTTAAACAATACTTGATGGAGGGAAACGTTATTAAACTGACCATCGGTCCGGAAAATATCAGCGGAACACTGAAAGGAAAAGAAAAAAAGCCGGGGCAGGAGTTTACCACGATTCGGGTGAATGATCCTGACCTGGTGAAGGACCTGGACGAACACAAGGTCAGTTACTCCGGATATATGGAGAGTAAATTCCTGAGCGGCCTTTTATCCTGGATCCTCCCTATCGGACTTTTTTTTCTGATCTGGCGATTTGCCATGAAAAGGATGGGGCCGGGGATGGGGGTCATGTCTTTCAGCAAGAGCAAAGCCAAGCTTTTCGCCCAGAACGAGACCAAGGTCACTTTTTCCGATGTAGCCGGCATTGATGAGGCCAAAGAAGAACTTCAGGAAGTCGTGGAATTTTTGAGCACTCCGGATAAATTCCAGAAGCTGGGAGGGAGGATTCCCAAAGGGGTGTTACTGGTCGGCCCCCCGGGAACCGGCAAGACCCTTCTGGCCAAGGCGGTGGCCGGCGAGGCCAAAGTCCCTTTCTTCAGCATCAGCGGATCGGAGTTTGTAGAGATGTTCGTCGGCGTAGGGGCCGCACGGGTGCGCGATCTTTTTTCTCAGGCGACTCAGCAAGCCCCCTGCATCATCTTCATCGATGAACTGGATGCCTTAGGAAAGGCCCGGGGAATCAATGTCATGGGTGGCCATGACGAACAGGAACAAACGCTGAACCAACTCCTGGTGGAAATGGATGGATTCGAAACCAATAAAGGGGTCATCATCATGGCCGCCACCAACCGGCCGGAAATTTTGGATCCGGCCTTGTTGCGTCCGGGGCGTTTTGATCGGCAGGTCCTGGTGGATCGCCCGGATATCAACGGCCGGGAAGCCATTCTGAAAATCCATTCCAAGAATGTCCTGTTAGGTCCCGATGTGGATCTCCGCAAAGTCGCCGGCCGCACCCCGGGTTTTGTAGGGGCCGACCTGGCCAACCTGATCAATGAGGCCGCCCTGCTGGCCGCCCGGAAAAATAAAGAAATGGTCGAATTGGCGGATCTTGACGAGGCTATCGACCGGGTGGTTGGGGGACTGCAGAAAAAAACCCGGGTCATGAATCCGCTGGAGAAAGAAATCGTTGCCTTTCATGAGTCCGGACACGCCATCGTGGCCGAATCGGTTGAACATGCCGACCCGGTGCACAAAATCTCCATTATTCCCCGAGGGATCGCGGCCCTCGGATATACTCAACAGCAACCCACGGAGGATCGCTATTTAATGACCCGCTCGGAGTTACTGGACCGGCTGGCCGTTCTTTTAGGCGGCCGGGTGGCCGAAGAGCTGGTTTTCAAAGAGATCTCCACAGGGGCCCAGAACGACTTGCAGCGGGCCACAGACATTGCCCGCTCCATGGTTGCCGAATATGGTATGAGCGATCGCCTGGGACTGGTGACCTATGAGCGCCCTCGTCAGCCGATGTTTCTCCCGGCAGGTTTTGCCCCCGGCAAAACCTACAGTGAAGAAAAAGCCGGCCAGATTGACGAAGAGGTCGCCCGGGTCGTCGAGGAAGCCCATCAAAGGGTTCAGGTAATTCTCTTGGGGCAGCGGAAGGTCCTCGATGATTTGGCCCATCTCCTTTCGCAGCAGGAAATCGTCCAAGGGGAGGAGCTTAGAAAGATGTTGTCCGAATCCCGCCCCAAGCCGGGAAGCTGATTCCTTTCAGTTCCGGAGAGAAAATAGTGAAGGTTAATCCCTTTTGGAAGGCCCTTCAGCCGGGAGAAAGTACCGAAGGGTCTTTGGACGTCACGATCCCCAAAAATGCTGTTAAGGAAAAGGCCCTGGGGAAGATGGAAGTCAATCTGGTCTATGTCCCTTCTCCACTTAAACGCGAGACATTGACGCTGCCTGAAAAGGTTGAATAAGGTTTGGCTTCCTTTTGGCGCCTGGTTCAATAGGCAGACGCTTACGACCCCGTCCCACCTGGACGGGGTCCATGAACAAATCAAAATAAATAAAAAAATTCCTTCCAATGAATCCTCCGGCCGGGACTGTAGGGAGCCTCAATCCATTTGGCAAAAGGCTTGCCCTTGACATCTAAAGGAAAAAAACAATGAAAGTGCTTCCAGTCTACCCCAACTACCCGGATACCTTCTGGAGTTTTAAATATGCCCTGTCCTTCATTTCGAAAAAAGCTGTTCAGCCGCTGCTCGGTTTGCTCACGGTGGCCACCATGCTTCCCGAAGAATGGGGAAAAAGACTAATCGATATGAATGTGACTGATTTAAAAGACCAGGATCTTCAGTGGGCCGATTATGTGTTTATCATTGCCATGACGGTTCAAAAAAAATCAGTCCGAGAAGTTATTTCCAGGTGCAAGGAAACGGGCGTTAAAATCGTGGCCGGCGGACCGCTCAGCTTTTGCCTTTGGCCATAACCTATTCGATTTATGGATTCCATTTCCGAAAAATATTCAAATTAAACTTCGGGATCGATCCGGTCAATCAGGGGGGAAAAGGGTCAGGTTTGGAAACGTATAGCCTACCCTAAAAAAAATAATGTCTTTTATTCAATAAAATACATAGTTAGCCTTATTTACTAATTTTTTTTAAAGCATAAAATTTTAACGCGTTCAGGGAATGAAAGAAGACAGAACCTCAAAATCAAGGCGGGGCTTGTTTGTGGGAGTCTTGGCGCCCCGTTGATTGGTCCGAAAAATAATCAGCGTTTTTTTACAACAGAAGGAGTTTTCGTATGGGTATGACAATACCGGTAACCGTGCCAGTGGTTGAGAGGGAGCAAGTCACCAAGAAAAAACTAATGGAAGACCTTAAAACCGTTGTAGTCGATGCGGAAGAACTGTTAAGAAAGGCAGCTTCCGACCAGACCAGGGAATGGATTGCAACAGCGCAGGCCAAGGCGAAAAAATCGTTAAAAGCCGTCAATGACTGGCTCGCAGAGGAAGAAGGTGCGATGAAAACCAAAGCCAGGGCGACGGCCAAGGCCACTGAGGACACCATACGGGCCAATACCTGGATGGTTCTGGGAATGGCTGCTATGGCCGGCTTAATGGTCGGTATTTTGGCTGTACGACGTGGGCTGGCTGCCATAGAAAAAGGGAAAGGCTGATGGAGTCCGGAGAAGAGCTGTAGCCCCGCTTCGAATAAGATCGGCCTTCAATATTGGTCTGAGAATAGGTTCGACAGGCAATCACCTCTAAATCAAGGAGGAGGAGATTAATCTGCTTCCCTCTCCCCTGGTGGGAGAGGGCGAGGTACTGAGGGGTTAGAGAGCGAAGTCAGATAAATTGTTTTCTGACATTTGAATCCGCCAAGAAGGTAAAACGATGAATCAAAAAATAAACGAAATATCGGAAAAGCTCTTTCGTGCAAAATTTGAGCAATTTGGGGAACGAGAAAAGAAAATTGCTCGCCATCTTGCTGAGAAAAAACCTATTTCGCGAAATGTGGCCAAAACTTTTTCCGAGCAACTGACTCTTGGCCAACGAATCGCTGATCGGGTAACGATTTTTGGAGGCTCCTGGACTTTCATTTCCCTCTTTGGGGCCGTACTATTCCTTTGGGTCCTGCTGAACTTTTTACTTCTCAGCAAATTGGGCAGTACCTTCGACCCCTATCCGTATATTCTATTAAACCTGGTCTTGTCCATGCTGGCCGCTGTTCAGGCCCCGATCATTTTGATGTCTCAAAACAGGGCCGCCGAAAAAGATCGCCTGAGTGCGGAACATGATTACGAAGTCAACCTAAAGGCGGAGCTTGAAATAATGGCCCTCCATGAGAAAGTAGACTTGCTGAGAGAAAAACAATGGAATGAACTTATTTCAATTCAACAGGAACAGCTAAACCTCCTGAGCCAGTTGGTTAAAGGTCTAAATAAAAAGTAATGAACCGTGGGTTAGCCCCGCCCACCATTTATGAAGGAAATATTCGTCATGGAAAAAGGATCGACCCACTCAACCATCAACCGCATTGGGTTCATCGGCAACTACCTGCCGCGCCAGTGCGGCATCGCTACATTTACCACCGACTTATGTGAGGCCATCGCCGCCAAATACGAGGGCACGACCTGTATTGCTCTGCCCGTCAACGATCTCGATGCCGGCTATCCCTACCCGGCCCGGGTTCGCTTTGAACTGATTGAGAAGGATATTGACTCCTATCGCCGCGCCGCCGACTTCCTGAATATTAACAGCGTAGACCTGGTCTGCCTGCAACACGAATACGGGATTTTCGGCGGGCGGGCCGGCAGTCACATCCTGGCCCTCCTTCGTGAATTGCGCATGCCCATCGTCACGACCTTGCACACCATTTTGCATGATCCCGATATTGACCAACAACGGGTGTTGGAAGAAGTCGCGGCCTTGTCCGATCGGTTGGTGGTCATGAGTGAACGGGGCAGGGAATTCCTGCAAAAAATCTACGGGGTCCGGCCGGAGAAGATTGATTTCATCCCCCACGGCATCCCCGATGTGCCCTTTGTGGACCCCAGTTTCCACAAGGACCTCTTTGGTGTTGAGGGCAAAACGGTCTTACTCAGTTTTGGGTTGCTTTCGGCAAATAAAGGGATCGAAAATGTTATCGCCGCTCTGCCTGCCATTTTGGCCCGCCATCCGAACGTGGTCTACATCATCCTCGGCGCCACCCATCCCCATGTCAAACGGCAGGAAGGCGAATCCTATCGGCTGTCTCTGCAATGGCTGGCCCAGGAAAAGGGGGTGGAAGGTCAGGTGATCTTCTACAACCGCTTTGTCAGCCTGGAAGAACTCGTCGAATTCATCGGCGCGGCGGACATTTACATCACCCCTTATCTCAACGAGGTCCAGATTACCTCGGGTACTCTGGCCTACACCCTGGGGGCGGGCAAGGCCGTGGTTTCGACACCCTACTGGTATGCGGAAGAAATGCTGGCCGAAGAACGGGGGGTCTTAGTGCCCTTCCGTGACCCAGTGGCCCTGGCGGAGCAGGTGATCGACCTGTTGGACAACGATTCGAAACGCCACGCCATGCGCAAGCGTGCTTATCTGTTCGGGCGGGCGATGCTTTGGCCTATTGTGGCCCGAAGCTACATGGAGAGTTTTAAACGCGCTCGGACCGAACGCCGTTATTTCACCCCATCGGGCTTCGCGGTCAAACCGCTCGATAAACGTCCCGGGGAATTGCCCCCGCTCAAACTCGATCATTTACACCTCATGACGGATGACACCGGCATGTTGCAACACGCCAGGTTCACCATACCCAACTATCGGGAGGGTTACAGCATCGATGACAACGCCCGTGCCCTGATCGTCAGCACTCTTTTAGAGGAACTGGGCAGAGGCGAGGCCTTCAAACTGGCTTCCCGCTATCTCGCTTTCATCGGGTATGCCTTCAATACGGAGACCGGGCGATTTCGCAATTTTATGGATTATCAGCGTAATTGGCTGGAAGAGAGCGGCTCCGACGACAGCCATGGCCGCACCTTGTGGGCCTTGGGCACCGTCTTGGGCCGATCTAACACGCCGGTCCTCCAGAGTATGGCCGGCTGGGTGTTCGAACAGGCCTTGCCGGCCATTCTTAATACCACCAGCCCCCGGGCCTGGGCCTTCGCCCTCATCGGTATCCATGAGTATCTCAGGCGATTTGAAGGTGACCGCAGGGCCAACCAGGTTCGGGATGAATTGGCCGGACGATTGCTCACCTTATATAAAAATAGCTGTTCGGATGAATGGTGCTGGTATGAGGCCGGGTTGACCTATTGCAACGCCGCGCTGCCGCAGGCCCTGCTTATGTGCGGCCAATGGATCCCGGATAAGACCATGACCGAGGCCGGACTGGAGTCGCTCCATTGGCTGGCTGACTTGCAGCGGACTGACGCGGCCGGGGGTCATTTTGTCCCCATCGGCTCCAATGGCTTTTACCCGCGCGGCGGTGAACGGGTTCGGTTCGATCAACAGCCGGTCGAAGCGCAAACCATGGCCTCCGCCTGCCTCGAAGCCTACCGGAGTACCGGAGACGAACGCTGGCGCAAGGAAGCCCGCCGCGCCTTCGAGTGGTTCCTCGGACGCAACGACCTGAACCTTCCTGTTTACGACCCGACGACGGGAGGTTGCCGGGACGGCCTCCATCCCGACCGCCTAAATGAAAATCAAGGCGCAGAGTCGACGCTCGCCTTTCTTCAAACCTTATTGGAACTGCGCCTGGCTGAAAACACCCTTCAGCCGACCGGTTAACGTGAAGGACAATCTATGCGGATTGCGATGCTCTCACCGATTGCCTGGCGCACGCCGCCGAGACATTACGGCCCTTGGGAAAGTGTGGTCTCCCTTTTAACCGAGGGGTTGGTCTCGCGCGGCTATGATGTTACCCTCTTTGCCACCGGTGATTCGAAAACAAGCGGCAAGCTGCATGCCGTTTGCGCCCGGGGCTATGAAGAAGACCGCTCCATCCTGCCAAAAGTATGGGAGTGCCTGCATATTTCGGAACTCTTTGAGCATGCGGAAGATTTTGATATTATTCATAATCATTTTGACTTTTTGCCCTTGACCTATACCGGCCTTATCACCACCCCCTTCGTTGCCACCATTCATGGCTTTTCATCACCCGGAATTTTGCCTGTTTATAAAAAATATAACAACAAAGTATTTTATGTTTCCATCAGCGATGCCGACCGGTCTCCGGATCTTGACTATATCAAAACCATCCATCACGGCATAGACGTGAAGCAGTTTGATTTTCAGCCTGAGCCAGACGATTATCTTCTCTTTTTCGGCCGCATTCACCATGATAAGGGAGCCCGAGAGGCCCTTGAAATTGCCAGGGCCGGCAATAAAAAGCTGATCATGGCTGGAATCATTCAGGATGAAGCTTACTATCACCAATACATCGAACCGTACCTGGACGAACGGTGTGCGGTCTATGTCGGCAGCGTCGGGCCGATTCAGCGAAACCTGCTGCTCAAGAATGCCTTGGCGCTTCTCCACCCCATAAATTTCAATGAGCCTTTCGGACTGTCCGTTGTAGAATCCCTGGCCTGCGGCACGCCCATAATCGCCTTTAACCGAGGGAGCATGCCTGAACTGATCGAAGACGGCAAAAACGGCTTTCTCGTTACAACTGTGGATGAGGCCATAGACGCTGTGGCCCATATAAAAGATATTGATCGAACCTGCTGTCGCCGCCGGGTTGAACAGCACTTCACCGTCGATCGTATGGTTGAAGAATATATTCAGGTCTATGAAACTATTCTTGAAGAGACGAAAAGAGAGGAACACCGAAATTAACGATGAATACGCAAGCGTCCATTATAAAACGTAATAAAAAAAACCCCATTCTTACAAAAGAGGATGTCCCGTACCCGGTTGCCACGGTCCACAATGCCGGTATGGTCAAACGGAACGGCCGCTATATTATGCTTTTCAGGTCGCATTTGCACAACGGACGCTCACTCATCGGCCGGGCCGACAGTGACGATGGTTTTTCCTTTACGGTCCACCCTGAACCCTTTCTCACACCGGCCAAGGATACCTTTTTTGCAGCCTATGAGGAGTACGGAGTCGAGGACCTCCGCATAAACCCTATAGAGGGCGAATATCTTCTTACCTACAGTGCCTACTCCCGGCACGGGGTGCGCATTGGTCTTGCCCGGACCAAAGACTTTAAAAGCATTGAGCGTGTCACGATGATCACCCAGGCCGACCTTCGCAATGTGGTTATTTTCCCTGAGAAATTTCAAGGACGATTCGCTCGTCTGGACCGGCCCCATTCCGAAATTTCACCCTGGTCCATCTGGATTTCCTATTCCCCGGACCTGGTGCACTGGGGCGATTCACGAGTGATTATGAAGCCGGTTCCCTATCACTGGGATGAAATGAAAATCGGGCCCGGCGCACCGCCCTTCAAAACCGACCACGGCTGGCTGCATATTTACCATGGAGTCTTTAAGACTATGGCTGGTGCGGTGTATCGCCTTGGCGTGGCTCTGCACGACCTTCATGATCCGGGGAAAATCATCGGTGTTTCCGATCAGTGGATACTGCAGCCCGAGGATCCCTGGGAAGTGAGCGGTTACGTACCCAATGTTGTTTTTACCTGCGGCGCTGTTCCGGAAGACGACGGGTCGATAAAAATTTATTGGGGTGGCGCCGATACCGTCATGTGCGCCGGCACTGCCGTGATTGATGACCTGGTACAGTTATGTCTCACCAATTCCAGGGCGGCGCTGTAACCAAGGCGAATAATATAATTTAGCCGCTAACTCTATCAAGGAGCCCTGTCTAATGATCCAACAACAACTGTCCCATTTAATCGTCAAACGAAAAAGGAATAAAATCTTAGGGGACTCCTCCCGCGTCATTACCCGGCTTCATTTGCCGGACGGTGAGTATCGCATAGCTAAGATCATTCAACGCATAGTGGATTTGCCCGACACCACAGCCGAAGTCATTCTCGCACAAATATTGATTGATTTTTCCGAACGGCACAAAAACATCAAACGTGTTTTTGCGCATCACAGGAATGAGGTCAATGATTACATTCCCCGGGAAGTCGTGCTCAGCGAGACCAAAATGGCTCTCATAGGGGCCTATTTTACTATGGAGTACTCCATTGAATCGGCGGCCCTTTTTAACCCTTCCATTGTCCCGCATCCCGATCAAACCCATCTTGACCAGGGCAGCTTGCGCTTTATCATGAGCCTGCGGGCCACCGGCGAAGGGCATATTTCCTCGATTGTATTTCGCAGCGGTGTTCTGGACTCGGACAACATGGTTCTCTTCAACCCGACCGGCGATTACGTCGAAACACCGGAGGTCCATTTAGATTCGGTTTACGACCGGCATCTCTTTGATCTGAAGCTTCTCGAAATGGGAGCCAGCGATGAGGTAACCGCTCATCTTCTTGGCCGGTTGCCGGAAGCGTTCACCTATAACGAATTAAAAAATGAAATAGAATCGCTCCGGACGACCCCGTTTTTCCCTATTACGCGCCAAAATAAAATCTTCGAGGTTATGTACTGGCTGATCAATTCCAATTATGAAATAAACTTCCAACCCACTCATCGAATTTCTGAACGGGTTATCTTTCCCGTTTCGAAAATCGAAAGCAGAGGTATTGAAGACGCCCGTTTCGTGCAGTTTATCGATAACAATGGGGAGGTTACCTACTACGCAACCTACACGGCTTATAATGAATTGAACATTCTGCCACAGTTGATTACCACCAAGGAATTTCTTAAATTTAATATAATAACCCTCAACGGCAAAGCAGTACAAAACAAAGGCATGGCTCTTTTCCCACGTAAAATTGACGGCCGCTACGTCATGCTTTCCCGTCAGGACGGTGAAAACAATCACGTCATGTTCTCGGACAATATCCATTTCTGGCAGGAGTCCAAAATCATACAGGAACCAACACGTCCCTGGGAATTTATTCAGATCGGTAACTGCGGCTCACCCTTGGAGACCGAAGAAGGAAGGATAGTACTCACCCACGGTGTCGGGCCCATGCGTCAATATTGCATTGGCGCTATACTGCTTGATCTTGAAAATCCGGCAAAAATCATCGCCCGCCTGGAAGAACCGTTACTGTCACCGCGTGAGGAAGAGCGCGAGGGGTATGTCCCCAATGTCGTTTATAGCTGCGGTGCGATTATCCATAACAACGAGTTGGTCATTCCCTATGCCATGGCTGATGTCATGTCCGGTATAGCAACCGTTGGAGTGAGAGAATTAATCAACTCCATGCAACCGGTGGTTTGATGCTCTTGGGATGCGTTCAAGGAGCCGGCAGGCCAAGTCTTTGTTGGTGACAACCATTTCACGGAGTTTTGCCGGGACGTATAAGTAGAAAATATAAAGCAAAATGCTAAAGAAATAACCCCCGGCACTTGCCTACAGTATGAAATGGGACGGCGTTTTTATTCGGAGGTGGACAAGGAAGATTCTTTTAATCCATGCAGCCAACTCCTAGGGCCTTATGGGCCGTTTCCAACAGGGCCTCGGAAAGGGTGGGGTGGGCGTGGATGGTCCGGGCCAGGTCTTCGACTGTAGCCCCTAATTGAATGGCCAGGGTCCCTTCGGCGATAAGGTCCGTGGCATGGGGGCCGGCGATCTGGACCCCGAGAATTTTCCGGCTTTGCCTTGCGGATATGATTTTGACCTGACCGACGATCTCGCCCATAGCCTGGGGTTTGCCAAGGGTTCTGAAAAGAAAGGACTCCGATCGCACCTCCAGGCCTCTTTCCAGGGCCTGAGGTTCGGTAAGCCCCACTGTGGCCACTTCAGGAAAAGTGAAGATGGCCGAAGGAACTACCTCATAGTTCATGGTCCGGTTATGGCCCAGGATGTTTTCTGCGGCTATGATCCCTTCGGTGGAGGCCACATGGGCCAGCATGATCTTGGACGGCCCCAGGGCATCTCCGATGGCATAGATGCCGGAGATATTGGTCTCCATCCGCTCATTGACTATGAGCCAGCCCCGTTGATCCATTTCAATTCCCAATGAAGAAAGGCCTAAGCCCTGGGTATTCGATTCCCGCCCAACGGAGACCAGGACCTTTTGGACTTCCATTTCGATAGGCTGGCGGTCCTTTTCTTTGACCTCTTTTAAAAAAGGAGAAGGGCCGATAGCCACCTTGATCCGGCCATTTTGAATTTCCGTCTTTTCCACGGTCTTGTCAAGGAGGACCTTAATCTTGCGCTTCTTCATCTCCCGCTGAATGATGATCGAACAATCAGTATCGATGGACGGGAGGCCGAGCAGGCGGGGCAGGGCCTCCACCACGGTCACCTGACTGCCCAATAAATTGAAGATGAAAGCAAATTCGCAGCCGATCACCCCGCCGCCAACAATCACAATCGATTCCGGGATTTCCTTTAACAGAAGGGCATGGCTGCTGGAAAGGATATGCTCTCCGTCAAAGGGGAAGGCCGGAAAGACCATGGGTTTGGAGCCTGAGGCGATGAGGATATGATCGACCTCGATTTGTTGCCGGTCCCCATTTTTGTTATGCACCAGAACCTTCTTCGGATCCTGGATGAAAGCCGTTCCTTCTATGAACTGGATCTTATAACTCTCGAATATTTTTTTGATCCCCTGGGCCAGGATGGAAATGACCGCATTCTTGCGGGCCATGATCCGTTCCATATTGGGCCGGAAACCCCCTTCCAGATCTATGCCGAATTCCTTGGCCCGGTGGAAGTGATCGATGGTCTCAGCCGTGGCCTTGAGGGTTTTGGTGGGGATGCAGCCCCAGTTCAAACAGGTGCCGCCGATGGCCTCCTGTTCAATGACAAATACTTGAGCTCCTAATTGTGCGGCCCGGATAGCGGCTATATAACCTCCCGGTCCGGCTCCGATGATTCCGATTTTTTTATGCATACCAGCCCTATGTCAGTGATAGTTAAGTTTTTTTACGTTCGAGTCTTGCAACTTGCAACTTTATTCTTAAACTCAGACCTGATCCCCGACCCCTGATCCCTGAAGTTATTTTCGCCCTAAAGATACGGGGAATCTCCCTGGCAGGCCAGGCAGAGCCCCTGGCTGTTTTCGGGATAAGCCTCCCGGCACTGGGGACAAATGACCCGCTTCCCCCTTTTTGTTTTTGCCAGGTAAGCAGGCCGCATCCGTATTTCCTGGAGACTTAAGAGATCAGCCCTGCCTTTTTGGATGGCCTCCAACAATTCTTCCGGATCGACTTCCTCTTTGGGTTTCAATTTATAATACCAGTCTTTTATCTCCGGCCATTCTTCTATCCGGAGGGGATTCAAAACCACCCGTATCCCCTGGCCCGTGTCTTTGTCGTAGAGGGCCAGGGCAAAACGTCCAAAATTCCGGATGCTCAACCAATTGTTGCCGCTGGTACAAGGAGTCAGCAGTTGGATGGCATCCGGCAGACATTTATTGGTTTCCGCAAGGGCATTAAACAAAACCCCCGCTGGGATATGTTTTAAAGCCCGATCCACCATGACCCCGCCCAACACCACTCCTGGGGCGGGAAAGCCGTGGAATTCCTTTACCCGGTCTACAAATTCTTTAAAGGTATAGGGACCAATCATCATTGCCTCATTGAGAGCGGACAACCACCCGCTTTTAGCCCTCAGCAAAATTATTGACTTTTAAGTGGAAATTTCAGTTACGCATATTTTCGGAGAAATCGCTTGGTCGCCCAATGAAGCACCTCTACTGCGTAATTCTGCCCGGCAAGATAAACGCCCACCCCGAACAGCATGTGCACCAATAGGAAAAAAATAGGACCGCCGACTACGATTATCAGCGGCTTGTTCAACTTCACCGACAGATAGCTCAAGAAAAGCAGGGCAGGCAAACCTATCAAATAACTCATCGCCAGCAGGGTTAAGCCGACGTAAACGCGCTTGCCAGGTTGCAGCTTTAAGATCGATAGCCCTTCCGGTTTGGCCAGGGATTTTTGACCGAACTTGGTTTGCGCCAACCTACTGGCAAATAACCTGAGAAGGGCCACTTATAATTTTTTCCTTGTTTGTCACTGCTTATGAACTTTTGTGATAAAAAGCTCTCCTAAGCATAACAAAAAGTTGAGCCAGAGGCAAGCGCCATTTCCCGCCGATAGTTTTCTGTATAACCTTCCCCTTATAAATGATAAATATTATCTTGACAAATTCTTTGCAATTAATTTTTATGTCAAATAATATTAGGGCGTAACATGAACAGGCATAAAAGTACTGGATTCCGGCTTTCGATAGGAATGACGGAGGAACTCCGGGGAACCCTCAATCAGGAATTCGTTTTAAGGAATTGGCCCATGAAAATACTGGACATCGGCTGCGGCAATCGAAAGATCTCCGGGGCCGTCGGATTGGATCGGAATCGGGGATCCCAGGCTGATGTCTTCCACGACCTGGACGTCTTCCCCTATCCCTTTGAGGAGGATCACTTCGACCGGATCTACGGGGTCGACGTACTGGAACATGTCGGCGATGTGATTCGGACCATGGAAGAGATTTACCGGATCGGAAGGCCCGGCGCTCAGGTTTTTATCCGAGTTCCCCATTTCACCAGTACCCAGGCCTACGGAGATCCAACCCATAAACATTTTTTTAATACCGAGTCACTGGATTATTTTTGCGGGGGGTTCCCCGAATATGCGTTCTATACCCAGGCCCGGTTTAAGAAGATCAGGGTCCGGATCAACTTCTGGAAGATCCACCGGATCGACGGGGTGTCCTTCCTGGCCAACCGATTTCCCATTTATTACGAGAAACTGTTCGCCTTTATGTTTCCGGCCATGAATATCGAGTTTCAGTTGGAGATTGTTAAAGGAAGAGTTTGACAGGATTAACAGGATTTACAAGTAAGAGAGCCTTTTTTCCCCTTAGAAATCTAAATAATCCAGTAGATCCTGTCCAATAAAAGGTTTAAAAAAATAGTTAGCTCAAACCTGAAATCATATCCTCGGCATTGACGATTTTGGCATAAACCGCCCCCAGGGCAGCCAGGAAGGCGGCCTGGACCTGCCGGGCCGGAACGGTTTCATCTCCGAAGGTGAGGGACCGGGTGGCACAGGCATTGTGCACGACCGTGCATTGAAAACCATGGTCAAAGGCGGCCCGGGTTGTGGCCTCCACGCACATGTGGGTCATCATACCGGCGATGATCAGGTGATCGACCTCTTCTTTTTTCAGCGCCTCCAATAAGGGCGTATTCCGGAAGCTGTTGGGAAAGTATTTCTGGATCACCAATTCGCCAGTGAGAGGACGGACATTGGGGTGCATTTCGACCCCTTCCGTGCCGGGGATAAAAAAGGTCGCCCCGGGACGGGCGGAGAGGTGTTGGATATGGATCAGGGGCCAATTTTTTCCCCGGAAAAAGGTCAGGACCTTTTTGGCCTGTTCACTGGCCAAAAGGCTGCCTTCCAGTTCCATCTTGCCTCCGGGAAAATAATCATTTTGGATGTCGATCAATAAGAGTGCTTTATTCATCTTTTTTATTCCTTTCTTGACTGATTACCATTGCCTCTCAACCATCCGGCGATGATAAGATTTCTCCTTTGATAGAAGCTTTTTCTCTTCCGGGTCCGGTTCGTCGGAAAAGGCCTTGTTGATCCGTTCAAGAAGTTGGCGGTTGCGGTGTTCTTGAATAAATTTTTTTACAGCCAGGGCAAAAAGTTGACTGAGGGATATCTTCATTTGTCGGGCTAATACGGCCGCATCTTTGAAAATGAATTCCTGAATGGAAATGCTGGTTTTAACTTGAGCCAAATTGGTTTCCTCCGGTTTTATCAGTCCTTGCGGATGCCGTGAAACAGTTCGCTGCCCACGCCGGGATAAACTTTGCGTTGATTTTTCGGAGTGGGGGTCAGAACCGGGGGCCAGACTTTGGGGTTGGCTTCCGGGCCTTCCCGGGCAATCTTCGAGGGCGCCGAATCGGTTATGGTCGGATTCCGACGGATATCGATCCCCTCCACGTTATGGCTGAATTCGATGGGGATGCCGTTGGGGTCGAAGCTATAGATGGAATGGATAAAGCCGTGATTGATAACTTCAGAGACCTCAAATCCGGCGGCCGTGAGTTTGTCCTTGATCTCCCAGAGGTCCTCTTCGGTTTCTACCCCGAAGGAGACATGGTCGAAGATGAAGGGACCCTTGACCGGATAGCCGTGCTCTTTTTCGCGAACAGGAACGACCCCGGGCCATTCAAAAAAGGCTAAAAGGTCCTTGTCTGTGATTTGAAAGAAATAATGACGGTAGCCCGGTTTTCCCAGACCGGCCACCAGCCGCATACCCAGCAAATCCCGCCAAAAACGGATGGTCCGGTCCATATCGCCGGTGGCCATGGCCAGGTGATTGACGCCGTTATAATGAATCATGGCAACCTCCAAACCCGAACAAGTTTAACCATACAGATTTGAAATCTCCCTGTTACTCGTTTCATCTATATTATCTTAATGGACCCCCTGCGGGCAACTTTATTTTGCTTCCAAAGAGGGTGTTGACAAGACCAATTGGTCGTACTATACCTTTTAATCAGCCGGTATACCATAAAACTTCGCTATCCTTCTTAAACATCTGGAGAAAGGATCAAGAAATGAACACCCCGAAAAGGTTTCAACCCCCCGGTCCGGTTGCCCTGGTGATCTGCTTTTTCTTTTCCTTATTCATTTTATTGGGGTCTGTTATCACGGCCTCGTTCATCCAGAGGGATTTTGGGAGGGTGGCGGTGACCAATACCACCTTTCTTAATTATAACCGGATACCCATCCGGGCAAAACTTTTCAGGCCAATAACGGTTACCCATCAAAGCCCTTCACCGGGAATCGTCTATGCCCATGGTTATCAGAACAACCGGGAAACCAGCGACGCCTATTGCCTTGAATTGGCCAGGAGAGGTTTTGTCGTCCTGGAGATTGATGCAATCGGCCGGGGCAATTCGGGCCTTCCGAACGACCTTAAAGATCCGAGTTTTGACAAGACCTATGGTGTTTTTTCCTCTTTCCAATATCTAAAGACCCTGCTTTTTGTATCCAGGGACTCCCTGGGGCTGATGGGGCACAGCCTGGGTGCGGAGTGGGCTTATACGGTGGCCCTGAAGGATCCGGACGCAAAAGCCCTGGCGATCTCCGGATTTGCCTATCGAATGGATGCCTCGGAATCCAATCCCAGGAATATGCTTATGATCATTGGGAAGTGGGATGAATTCCGGAAACGGATGACCGGTACCCAGGACATCGAAAAGGAGTGGATGAGCACTCCCCAGTCCCGGAAGGTCATCCCCGTTGCCGCTCCGCGGCTTAATGAAACCTATGGCGATTTTGCCCAGGGTACGGCCCGAAAGGTTTTTGTGCCTCCCTTAACCCATGTCCAGGAGTCTCACAATCGGGCCGCCATAACCGAGGCCTTGACCTGGATGAGAAAGGCCTTAAACCCGCCTCATCCATACTGGATCGAAGCGACCCGGCAGATTTGGCCCATTAAAGAGTGGGCCACCCTGACGGCCATGCTGGCCAGTTTTGCATCCCTTCTTTTTCTGGGGGCACTGCTGTTGAGAATGGAGTTCTTCGGAACCCTCCGGGGTTCTCCCTCCCCGGCCTATACCTGTTCCGGGAAATCATTTTTTAAGTTGGCCGGGCTAAATGCGATCCTGATGGGGCTTTACCTGCCTCTGATTTTTATCCTCTTCGGCCTGCACGTCTTTGTCGTCCCCATTGACCGGCTCTTCCCCATGATGATGGTCAACGGTACGGTCTGGTGGTTTTTCTGGATCAATGTCATCGGGTTTTTTCTTTTCAAATATTGGTACCGGAAACGGTCGCGGCAGGCTGGACTGACTTTGGCGGACCTGGGGATCTCTTACCATAAGTATCGATTCGCCTTGGACGGGGTGGCCATCGGCAAAACGATTCTGTTGGGTTTCATCCTTTTCTTTTATGTTTATTTCAGTGAGCATCTGCTGGAATACGGATTTATCGTCGATTTCCGGTTCTGGTTTCCCTTTGCCAGCGATCTGACTCCCTATCGGGCCAAGGTCTGCCTGCTCTATTTCCCCTTTATCCTGGTCGGGTTTTTAGGAACGGGCCTCTTTCTTCACGGCCAACTGCGAAGGCCCTTCAAAGAAACCTGGTTGAGAACCTTTATCTCCTGGTCCTTTTCCAATAGTTTTGCCCTGATCTCCCCTTTGATTCTTTTATTGATGGTTCAATATATTCCCTTGTTAACCACGGGATTTATCCCCTTTGTCGGACCGGGGGGGATGTTTGTCACCTTTGTTCTCAATCTGTTCCACATAGTCGGGGTATTGTTGATGACCGTCCCCATTTCCACCTGGTTCTTCCAACTCACCGGCAAAATTTACCTGGGGGCCCTGGTCAATGCCGCCCTGGTTACCTGGATGTTCGTTTCTTCGCAGGTGGTGGCCCCTATACCGGTTTAGGTCGAAAATACCGTTCAGCGTTCGGCGAAAACAATTTTCATGATTCGTGGTGCCTGCTTCGGGGCGGGTATGAGGGTTTAGTTCGAAAATAAATTTCGGGGATCAGGGATCGGGGTTCGGGGGTCAGTTGAAAGTGGAAGTTGCAAGTTTCAAGTTTCAAGCGTAAAAACTCTGTACCCTGTACCTTGAACCATTTTTTTCCCATGGCGCTCCCTGGGACATGAGGCTTTTGTTCAAAAAGACGAATAATGAATTTCGAACATCGAATTTCGAATTATGAAGTTTTTCCCCCTTCCTTCGACATTCAGGATTCGTTATCCGAAATTTCAATGTTTCGTGGCGCCCTCAAGGAGGGGGGTAGGAAGGAGTATCCGGGGCGGTATTGGTCAGGCCCAGCAGGCGGAGGGATGTTCCTTTATAATTTTTTCCGGATAAACAAAAAAAGGCCGGAGCTTCCAGCCCGCTTTGCAGAATCAGCGATTGCCAGATCTCGGCCTTGCGAAGCAACCGGTCCCCGGGGTTCAGGGGAAAAACAAAAAAATACCGGCCCTGAGGAGGACTCTTCAAAACCCTCTTGATTTCCCTGAGTACCTTGGGAATATCCGGAACGAGGTCCAATAAATTGAGACTGATGACCATGTCCCCGGCCTTTCCCGAGAAGGGGAGATGTTCCACTTTCCCGGTCATAAAATGGATATTTTTAATCTCCCTTTGTTGGGCCAGACGGGTCCCCTGTTTGATCATGTGTGTGGAGAAATCCACCCCGAAAACCGCACCCTCCGGACAAAAATATTGGGCCAGAAAAACCTCCTGCCAACAGGAACCCGCTCCCAGGCTGATGATCTTTTGCCGGGGTTCGATCTTTCCCAAACGGTTTAATAAAAAAAGGCCCCGAGTCAGATTTCTCCTGGAATATTCCGCCCAGTTGGGGGCCCAGCTCTCCCAGAAATAAGGATTCTCCAATTTTTGATCCGAAAGCCCTTTGAATTTTTTCAGGGCCCGTTCCAGGGCTTCCAATTCTTCGGGACCCATTTCAGCACCTAATGTTCCATCCAGAAAATGTTCCCAGGTTTCTTCAATAAATAGCTGTTTGGGCGTTAAAGGGATAAAGTGGCTGCCGAAGAAGGTTCCCCGGGATGTCAGTTTTATGGGCTGGACCACGTTTCGATTTTGGATTTTAGATTTTGGATTTCGGAATTTTAAAACCATTTCCATATTAAGTCCCCATGCTCCATGGGAGCACCACGAAGCATGAAAAGGGATTCAAGGGGTCCAGGGGCCAAGGATTCAAGTGAAAGGCGTGGAATTTAAAACCCTTGAACCCTATTTTCGTCTTAACCCTTGATTACCCCCAGGGGTCTCAAACGGGCTACCTTTCGGGAGATACCGGCTTGATGCGCCACTTCGACCACTTGAGCCACGTCTTTATAGGCCTCTGAAATTTCTTCCACAATGGTTCCCAACCCGGCACCTCGGACATAAATCCCCCGATCTTCCAGTTCCCGGGTAATGGCCCGGCCTCTGGCCACCTTTTTGGCCGCCTGGCGGCTCATCAGCCGGCCGGCGCCGTGGCAGGTGCTGCCAAAGGTCTCAGCCATAGCCCCCGCAGTCCCTAATAAGACATAAGAGTACCGCCCCATGTCACCGGGGATCAGGACCGGCTGACCCAGCTCCTGGAAGTCCGCAGGGATCTGGGGATGATGCGGGGGAAAGGCCCGGGTGGCCCCTTTACGATGGACGCAGAGCCGTCTTTTTTTGCCTTCCCAGACATGGTCCTCAAACTTGGCGATATTATGGCAGACGTCATAGACCAGCTTCAGTTGAAGGTTCTTAGGTCCAAGGCCTAAAACCCGTTCCAGGGTCTCCCCGACCCAGTGGGCGATAATCTGTCGGTTGGCAAAGGCGAAGTTGGCGGCTGCCGACATGGCCCCGAGGTAATCCTGTCCCTCCGGGGAAGAGATCGGGGCGCAGCACAATTGGCGATCCGGTAATTCAATACCGTATTTGGCCGTGGCCTGGAGGAGTTTTTTGATGGAGTCGTCGCAGACCTGGTGGCCCAGACCACGGGAACCGGTATGGACGATGACGGTTACCTGCTGGTCGAATAGTCCCAGTCCACGGGCTGCTTCGGCATCGTAAATGGTCTCTACGTAGCCGACTTCGACAAAATGATTTCCCGAACCGAGGGTGCCCAATTGATCTTGTCCTCGTTTTAAGGCCTTATCCGAAACCAGATCCGGCTTGGCCCCTTCGAGACATCCCCCTTCTTCAATGTGTTCCAGATCCTTGGGACTTCCAAAACCCTGCTGGACCGCCCAACGGGCCCCCAAGGTCAGAACCTTTCCCCACTCACCGGCCGAAACTTTAAAATCCTTGCGATGGGAACCAACCCCGGAAGGGATATTGCGAAATAAGGCCTCGACAATTTCCCTGATCCGGCCTTCAACCTCTTTGCGGCTCAACCCGGAGCGCAGCAACCGCACCCCTCAATTGATGTCGTATCCGACCCCGCCCGGTGAGACGACCCCTTGATCGGGATCAAAGGCCGCTACCCCCCCAATGGGAAAGCCGTATCCCCAGTGGATATCCGGCATGGCCAGAGAAGGACCTACGATCCCCGGAAGCCAGGCCACGTTGGCCACCTGCTGGAGACTTTGGTCCTGCTTTAAATCCGGGAGCATCGCCTCGGAGGTAAAGATCAAGCCATCAGTCCGCATCTTCCCTTCCTTAGGGATGCGAAAGCGGTAATCGTCTATTTTTTCAATTTTTATTTTTTCGGTCATAATGGTCCCCCTAATCATGTAAATCCTGAGGTCTTTTCAAAAGTCTTAATTATGCAAAATTAACACCCAATAGGTCAGACCCGCCCGGGCGAGGCTGGCAATTTAATGTCAATCTATTGTCAGGCAGGATGCCTGACCTATTTTAACTTTGCGTGAGATGTTTTTAGAGTCCGACCAAAGGGCGCTAAGTACTAACCCCCAACGTTATTTTCGAATTAAAGATCAAAAATGACCCGGGCCCGCCAGCCCCCCTTTTCTTCCCAGATGCGCAGTTGATGATAGGTCACGGCCTTTATCCCCAATTTAAAGAGATGTTTTTGGGGGTCATATTCCTCTCCTATGGCCGAGGCCTGAAGGGCCGGGGGGGTCAGGGACCTGATCAGGAATTGGCTGAAAACCAGGTGCTCGGTCTCAAAAATATAGAGGAGTTCTCCCAGCCAGCCGACCAGCAGGGCTTCCTGATCCGGGGCCTCGACGGTTACGGCCTTTTCCTTTTTTGGTTCGATCCGACGGGTCTCGACCATGATATCGAAAAAGGACCAGGCCGATTGAATGAAAAGATCGCAAAGATCCTTTCCCTGGACCTCCATCCCCAGGTCGGCGGTATGGCTGATCAGGCGATAAGGTTTATGGGAATAGGTCATAATTTAGTCCGAAAATAAAGTTTCAAGATGCAAGAAGCAAGTTTCAAGTAAGAACACCTTGGACCTTGAATCCATTTTTATGATTCGTTGGGGCACGACGGTTATTATAACGGAGTTCTTCCTTCTTTTCAGCAAATATTTTGTTCCACTTTTGCCTTGCATTCTTCGGGGTTTGGAATTAAAAAGTTAGCCGAAGTCATGACGTCGGGCGCCCTGAAGTATGAAAATGGAATAGAAGGGGCTATAGGCTATAAGCAATGGGCTATGGGCAGGTCTTTTTCTGTTTTTTGTTTGCCTCTCGTCTGGTTTTTTTTCATACAAAACCCTTGGGGGAGGTTCTTTCACTTGCAACTTGCAACTTGCAACCAGCAACTTTATTTTTCTGTTAAAGGCAGGCTACAATGATACGACCCATTGTCCTTTTATGCTTTTTTTTATCCGGTTTTAGCGGCCTCCTCTATGAAGTCCTCTGGCTGCGGATGCTTATTTTGATCTTCGGCTCCACCACCCTGGCCGTCAGCACGGTCCTGACCTCTTTTATGGGCGGCCTGGCTCTGGGCAGTTATTTCTTCGGACGGATCATGGACCGCCAGAAACGCCCGCTTTTGTATTACGGCCTTTTAGAAGGGGTCATCGGTCTCTATGCCCTGATGGTCCCCTGGCTATTTTCCCTGCTGGTTCCTGCTTACCGGGTCATCTGGGCCCAGTTTCATCCCAACTTTTATGGTTTTACCCTGATGCAGTTTTTATTGGTCTCTGTGGTCCTGGTCGTCCCGACAACCTGTATGGGTGCCACCCTGCCGATCCTGAGCCGCTGGGCCGTGCAACAGGAGAAGACCCTGGGGGTGACCATCGGCCGCCTCTATGCCTTAAACACCTTCGGGGCCGTTCTGGGCACGGCCCTGAGTGGATTTTTTCTGCTCCCTCTCCTGGGGGTCCAAAAGACTTTAGGGATCGCCGTAGCGGTGAATCTTTTGGTGGCCTTATGTATTCTGGCCCTCTACCGGCGATCTCCTGCCCCGCCGGTTTCCCAAACGCCCGAACCTCCCATCGATAAGGAACTTTTTCGGTCCAAGGTTCCCATCCCGGCCCTGTCCAAAGGGGTCATCTGGTCGGTAGTGGTTGGTATTTCCCTGTCCGGGTTTATCTCCATGATTTATGAAGTGGCCTGGAGCCGGACCCTTTCTCTCTTGGTGGACTCCTCGGTCTATGGGTTTTCGATCATGCTGACCACCTTTCTGGTCGGGATTGCCCTGGGCTCCTATTTTTTTTCCCGCCGGGTGGACACCCTCCGCTTTCAGGGATTTGTCTGGGCAGTGCTTCAAATCGGCATTGGGGTTTTTGCTTTTGTCAGCCTGCTTTTTTTCCAGGAACTGCCTTACTGGTACCTCCTCCTGTATCGATCTCTGGGACAATCCATTAACCTGCTTTTGACCGGAAAATTCATTTTAGCCTTTTTTATCATGCTGGCCCCGACCCTGTTCATGGGGGCCATCTTTCCCTTAACCATCAAGATCTATGCCTCCAATATCAACCAGATAAGCCGGATGGTGGGCAATATCTATACCATCAATACCCTCGGCTGTATCCTGGGGTCCTTTGCCGGCGGATTTTTTCTGATCCCCTTATTGGGGATCCGCAATACCATCCTTCTGGGAATCGGATTGAATCTCTTGCTCGGTTTGTATTTGCTGCTGATTACCACCGCCCCCCGACCTTCACTGAAATGGATCGCCGCCCCGGCCGTCTTTTTGTTGACCCTGGGCCTCCTCTGGTTTCCTCCGGCCTGGAAAGCGCCCTTGATGGTCAGTGGGGTTTATATCTATGCCCACAATTTTAAAAATACCTCTCACCGGCAACTCATGAAAATGTATGAGCCCCAAAATGAACCGCTGCTGTTTTACAAAGAAGGACATACCTGTACCATCAGCGTTCATAAATCCCGGCGCACCGGCACCATTTATATGAAATCCAACGGCAAAGTGGAGGCCTCCACCAAAGGCGACATGCCCACCCAGGTATTGGTAGGACAGATTCCCATGCTTCTGGCCCCTCAACTGGACGAAGTTCTGGTGGTCGGCATGGGCAGCGGGGTGACGGTGGGTTCGGTGACGCCCTTTCCGGCCCGAAAAATCACTTTGGTGGAATTGGAAAAGGCGGTTATTGAGGGGTCCCGCTTTTTCGATCAGGTCAACAATCGGCCCCTTGAGGATCCCCGCTTGACCCTCCGGGTGGCCGATGCCCGGAATTATCTCCTGGTCACCCCCGACCAGTATGACGTCATCATCTCCGAGCCTTCCAATCCCTGGATGGCCGGGGTAGCCAATGTTTTTACCCAGGAGTTTTTTCGTTTAGGCTATAATAAATTAAAACCGGAAGGGGTCTTTTGCCAATGGCTCCAGCTTTATAAGATCTCCCCGGAAAGTTTTAAGACGGTTTTGACCACCTTTCAGGCCGTGTTTCCTTATGTCTATGTTTTTCAACCGCAACAGAAGGATTTAGTGATGGTAGGTTTTAAGAAAAAGCCCGATTTATCTCTGGCACGAATAGAAGAAAGGATGAAATGGAAGCTCGTGGAACAGGATTTAAACCGGATCGGGGTCAGGGATTTGCATAACCTGATTTCCCGGTTTACAATGGGTCCGGATGAAGTGGCCACCCTGACCCGAGGCGGGATCCTGAATACCGATGACAATGCCCTGATCGAATTTTCTACACCCAGGACCCTGTTTGCGGAAACAGAGGATCTAAACGCCCAAATCCTGGAGCCTTTTAAACAGCCGGCAGGGAAATATTTTTATTAATCAGTGGGGATCAGCGGGGGCGTCGGTTAATAGCCAGAGAGAAAGTATTTTTGCATCATAGATGAGGCTGGAGTGCAGGGGTCTCCCGAGGAGGCGTCGCAGCTTCCCTGAAAATATGTTTCAGGGTTACGGTCTCGCCGGGATTGATTTGGATGAAGTCTTCATCCCATGGACCGGTCAGGAGCTTTTTCAGGTAGTCCAGTGTTCCCTGGATCACCTGAGGTTTCAGGGCCAAGGCATCGCTGATATTCTGCACCCGTACCAGAAAGCGGCCCAGATCGTAGGCGCCGGTGTCAATAATACCCAATCGCTGATAGTGGCGGAGCATGGCCTTAAAAACCCTGTCGGCCTTTTCTTTTCCATAACGCCTTACCGTTTCCTGGTATTCCCCCCATATATTCCTTTCATAATCCAGCCACCCTTTGGTGAGAAAATAGGTCCCACACTCGCGGCAAATCTCTTCACGCCTCAAGCCGGAACCCAGCATCAAGGTGATGCAATCGTCTACGCGGGGGAAGATGAGACGAAAGTCTCCGGCCCTCAGCCCGAGCAGGGCATTGCCGCAATAGCCGAAAGCCAAGAGGGTCTGGCTGACATTCTCTATATGATCCAGTTCCTCCTGGAGGCGCTTTCTTAAGGAATCGGGTTTCAGGTGCAGCCCTGATTCTATCCATAATACGGGATAAGGGCACCCGGTTTCTCCCAGGGCCACCCGCAGCTCCTCGGCAATAGTACGACAGGCAATAATCACAGTATTCATTCTTTTAATTATCTCACGGTCTTCGATAGTCCGTTTCCGGGGAAACAGGCTGGATCCCCAGGTTATCCCATGGCCCAGCCCATGTCAAGGGCATCCTGAGTATAGTACGGATTCACCCTTGCCGCCCCGCCAATGGCGGGACCTCCTCGGCTTTTGCAGCATTGAGGTTTCTTCGTAAACCGATCCTATAATTTTTTAAAAACTTTTAAATTTTTTTATTGATATTTAAGTCGAAATAAATTAAATTAAATATTTTTATATAGATAAATGATAGCCGAACCAAAGAATAACTTCCCGATATAGTTAAAAATAATCCCTCCTGGCGGGCAATAGAACGAATGACGGATAGATCCGGCAAAAAAAAATGTTGAATAATTCTTGGAAGGCTTTATAATTAAAAAATATTTTTTAAAGACTATTTGGCCAGCGTAGCTCAGTCGGTAGAGCGACTGATTTGTAATCAGTTGGTCGGGGGTTCGATTCCCTTCGCTGGCTCCAGGAAGGGTTTTAGCGAAACAAATCATACCGGTCGTATTGTTAGAAGTTAGACACCAATAAATAAACCCACTTTGGGAGGGGTTCCCGAGCGGTCAAAGGGAACAGACTGTAAATCTGTCGGCCATGCCTTCGGAGGTTCGAATCCTCCCCCCTCCACCAGCCATGAAAGGGTATGGTATCGATTGACGGGGGAACCCGGCAACGAGGAGGATGTAGGAAATACGGTTAAGTAGGGCCATATTGATAAAACTACAGCCATAGGTTCTCTTTTCCTCAAAATTAATAAGCGGGAGTAGCTCAGTTGGCTAGAGCGTCAGCCTTCCAAGCTGAGGGTCGCGGGTTCGAATCCCGTTTCCCGCTCCAACAAACAAGAGCTAT
>JACRBX010000024.1 GCA_016219225.1 Deltaproteobacteria bacterium | reverse complement strand
TTTATGGCCCACACGGCCGCTGCGGCAACGGTCTTTCCCATCCTGATGGCCATCTATTCTTTGTATGGAGAAGGAGATAAACCGACCAAGTTTGGTAAGGCCCTTTTTGTCGGAATGGCCTACAGCGCCGGGGCCGGAAGTATTGCCACTATGCTGGGATCGGCCAGGGCGCCGGCCGGGGTAGGAATGTTTAAAGAATTTACTGGGGTGGATATTACCTTTTTCGAACTTTCCAAGTATTTGTTCCCGGTAGCCTGGATCATGGTCTTTTTGATCTGGGTGATGATTCTGATCTTTTTTAAGCCGGAAAAGCCTCGGATCGAAGGTTTGAAAAAAAAGGCCCAGGACCTGTACCAGCAGCTCGGGCCGATGACCGGCAAGGAAATTTTCGTTATCGTCTGTGTCATCGGGGTGGTGGTCGTCATGACCCTCCAATCCTTCATACCGGCCATGAAGTTTCTGGACCGCTCGGCCCTTATCCTGGTGGCAGGCCTTTTATTTTTTCTCACCAGGCTCTTAACGGTCAAGGAGTTGGAAGAGATCCCCTGGAACATCATCTTTTTGTTCAGCGGGGCCATGAGTATCGGTTTTTGTCTCTGGCAGGTCGGAACGGCCCAATGGTTGGCCGTACACTGGCTGACCATGTTCAAGGAAGCCCACTGGCTGGTCTTTGTCATGAGCATCGCCACCTTCGTCTTGATTATGACCAACTTCATTATGAATGTGGCGGCCATTGCCATTTCTCTGCCGGTGGCCCTGGTGATCGCCAAATACCTGGGCGTCACCCCGGAAGTAGTCTTTTATGCGGCCCTGACCACGGCCGGTATGCCCTTTATCCTGTTGATCGGGGCGGCACCCAATGCCATGGCTTACGAGTCCAAACAATTCACCACCGGTGAGTTTTTTGGGGCCGGTATCCCGGCCAGCATCGTTTTATTGATCGTCTTGGCCCTGGCCATATTGACTATCTGGCCTTTGTTGGGAATGCCGATTTTGGTTAAATAAAAGCAGGCAAGGGGCAATAGGCGAGAGGCAATAGGCAGGAGAAAAACAAAAACTGATCCAAGATATTTGAAATTTTGGAATCCTCCACTTCTATCCTCTCCCTGACGAGGGAGATAGAGGCGGGAGGAAAATAAAAGGGACATAAAAATGAAAAGATCCTTTCTTTTTTTCTTAATGCTGTTTTCCATAATCATCGGTTTATCGGCTGCTGTTCCGGCAGCCGAAACCCCGAAAACATCCGGACCTTCCGATATCCTGATCGTTGCCGGTACAGTCAATAATGTCCAGGGCAAAGCGGTCAAAGAGGTGGGGCTGCATTTTTTTCTGAATGGGAACAAGGTTGAATTAGAGGAAGAAACGACCACCTCAAAAGCCGGACGTTATGAGGCCGAACTCAAGTTTCCTTCCGGGACCCTTCCGGCTGCCAAGGTCGAGATGGAAGCCCGAAAACCTTCCTATAAAACCTCGGACAAAGTCCTGCTGGACAAGGTAGTTAAGGAAAAGGTCGATGAAAAAGGGAATACCTATTATCTGGCCCACCAGGGAATCAGCCTGAAGAGGGCCATATCCCCGGCCTTCTGGATCGCCACCCTGGTCTTGCTCCTGGTATATATTTTGATTGCCTTTGAGGTGATGCATAGAACCCTGGCGGCCATGCTGGGAGCCGCCCTCTTGCTCTTCATTACCTATACGGCCGGGACCTTTAATCCGGATTATACCATCCTGTCTTTCGAGGATGCCATGCATGCCATGGATATGAATGTCATCTTCCTGCTCATGGCCATGATGATCATTGTCGGGGTTATGAAAAAGACTGGCGTCTTCCAATGGATGGCCTATAAATCCTTTCAATTGGCCAAGGGTAATGTCTTTGCCCTGGCAGCCATCCTGATGTTCATTACGGCCTTTACCTCGGCCTTTCTGGACAACGTGACCACCATGCTCCTGGTCATTCCGGTGACCATTGAAATTGCCGTGACCCTGAAAATAAACCCCATCACCCTGCTCATGCCAGAGGTCTTCGCCTCCAACGTGGGCGGCACGGCGACCCTCATTGGGGACCCGCCCAATATCATGATCGGCTCCTACGCCAAACTGAGTTTTGTTGATTTTGTGAGCAACCTGACCTTGATCTGCTTAATTTCCCTGGTCGTGACGATTGTCTATTTTATCTACTGGTATAAAAAAGACTATCTGAAGGCCCAGGTGGGAGATGTTTCCAAAATGATCTCTCTTCTGAAGGAAGAATATAAAATTACCAATAAAAGGTTGCTTATTTATTGCGGGATCATGCTGGGCATCACCATCTTTCTTTTCATTATCCACGGGGCCCTGCACATGGAGCCGAGTATTGCGGCCATGATCGGGGCGGCCGTATTGATGGTGATCAGTAAAGTGGATATTGTCGAGATGCTGGAACATGAGATCGAATGGCCGACCCTGATCTTTTTCATGATGCTCTTTATCGTGGTGGCCGGTGCCGAGGAAACCGGGCTGATCCAGATTATCGCTGACTGGGTCAAGAACGTCTCCGGCGGCTCCCTGGTGGTGGCCATCCTGATGATCCTCTGGGTTTCGGCCATCGCTTCGGCCATTATCGACAACATTCCCTTCACAGCCACCATGCTGCCTATTGTAGCTTATCTGACCCAGGTCATTCCCGGGGCCCAAACCGGGGTCCTCTGGTGGGCACTGGCCCTGGGCGCCTGTCTTGGCGGCAACGGGACCATGATCGGGGCCAGCGCCAATGTGGTCACCGTCGGCATGGCCGAACGGGCCGGTTACCCGATTTCTTTTATGTACTATATGAAGGCCGCCTTTATCCCGATGATCATAACGATTATCCTTTGTTCCTTCTGGCTGCTTTTGGTAGAAATGTAACCCGATTGGGATTTCGGATTGCGGATTTCGGAATGTTGAATCCATGATCTCAGGGGCACCACGAATCATGAAAATATTTATTGGGGGCTATGGGCGATAG
Source organism: Deltaproteobacteria bacterium (assembly GCA_016219225.1). Classification (NCBI taxonomy): domain Bacteria; kingdom Pseudomonadati; phylum Myxococcota; class Myxococcia; species Deltaproteobacteria bacterium. Next base: position 867 of record JACRBX010000024.1, on the reverse strand, counting down.
GTGATGGGCAAGGTTATACGGGTTTATGGGTTTTTATTCGCCTATTGCCTATAGCCTCGTGCCTATAGCCTGAATTTTTCTATTTTCGAACTAAAGGAATTCACTATGGCTTATAAAGCAATCGTCTGCGGCGTAACCGGATCGGAGCATTCCCAGAAAGCCGCCCTGGAGGCGGCCCGCCTGGCAAAAGAAAATGGGGCGGCCCTGATATACGTCTATGCCGTGGATACCACCTTTTTAAAAGGGATGACCGTGGAGCTGACCCCTGATTTTGCCCTGAAAACCCTGGAACATTTAGGGGGCCATATTCTGGAACGGGCCGAAGCCCTATCCTTGGCGGAAGGAGTTACTCCCAAAAAAATTTTAAGACCAGGGGCCATTCTTGAAGTCTTAAAACAGGTGCTTTCCGAAGAAGGGGCCGACCTTTTGATTATCGGCCACGAAGAGCGTTCTTTCTTTGAAAAGGTCCTGTTTAATGGAGCGGTGGAAGACCATGTTCAGGAATTAATAAACCAGACCGGGGTTTCCGTCCAGGTGATAAAATAATAAGAATCCAGAATTCTGAATTCCAAAATTTCGTATCAGTTTAGCTTTTTGAAAAACAATTTTCACCGCAGAGCCGCAAAGGGCGCAAAGAGGGAATAAATTTTCCTTTCTGTTGAGAGGACAGAAAGGAAAAATCTTTCGCAACCCTTCGGCCGGCTTCCAAACGGAACCCTTTGTTTTAGATCGACGAAGTCGACCGCATAATTATTTGGTCGGAGGCCAGGGATGTTTTGTTCAATCCCGCCTCTCACGGGATTGAACAAAGATGTTTCTCTCTGCGTTCTTCGCGTCTTTGCGGTGAAAAAAATACTCTTTTCAAAC
>JACRBX010000023.1 GCA_016219225.1 Deltaproteobacteria bacterium | reverse complement strand
GACCGTCCCCATTCGTTTTCATCGGAAATCTGATCGATGAAATAGCGGATCTTCGGTATGTCCCCGCGGCCGAAAAGGAGAAGGCAGTGGGCTGGTTCACCGTCACGGCCGGCCCGCCCGGTCTCCTGGTAATAGGCCTCCAGGCTCTTGGGGAGATCGCCATGGAGGATGAAGCGGACATTGGGCTTATCGATACCCATGCCGAAGGCAATGGTGGCCACGATCACTTCGATCTTGTCGAGGTTAAAGGCCTCCTGATTTCCCCGCCGCCTGTCGTCATCCAGCCCGGCATGGTAAGGCAAGGCCCGGATGCCCTGGCTCTCAAGAAGGAGAGCCGTCTCATCCACGCTCTCCCGGGTCGTACGATAGACAATGCCGGACTCTCCCGGCCGCTTTTTTACATAATCGAGGATTTGGGCTTCCACATCGGTCTTGGGGGAAACCTCATAGAAAAGGTTGGGGCGGTCGAAGGAAGCCCGGACCAGGTGGGGATTGCGCAACCCGAGCCGGTCGACGATGTCCCGCTGGACCCGCCTGGTAGCCGTAGCGGTAAAGGCGGTCACCGGGAGTGCGGGAAAATTTTTGACCATCTCGGAGAGGAAAAGATAATCGGGCCGGAAATCATGGCCCCATTCGGAGATGCAATGGGCCTCATCAATAGCCATCAGGCACAAATTGGCCCGTTTCAGATTGTTGAAGAAGGTCTCCATCGCCAATCGCTCCGGTGAGACATAAAGCAGGTCGAGCCGGCCGGCCATAAGCTCACTTAAGACCTTCAGCCGCTCCTGATCGGCTTGGGAGCTATTGAGGAAAGCGGCCCGCAGTCCATTCCCCCGGGCGGCATCAACCTGGTCCTTCATCAGGGAAATCAAGGGACTGATGACTAAGCAGGTTCCGGGCAGCAAATGGGCCGGCAGTTGAAAACAGAGTGATTTACCGCCGCCGGTGGGCATGACCACGAAGCAATCCCGACCATCAAGAATCGCCCGGACCACTTCTTGCTGAAGGGGCCTGAATGAATCAAAGCCGAAAACTTTCTTAAGGACCGCCATCACCCGGCTATCGTCAATGGCTGGGCCTCCATATTTTTTTAGATCGGGGTGCGATCCGGCAGCAGGAGGAACGGCCTCCCCTTTTTGCGCCCACCGGCCGGGAAGAAATTCGATGACACCGGCAAGGAGCTTCCAACAGGGATTCCCTTCTCCCGGCCAGCCCTTTGGGCGAAAGGGCATACTGAGGCTCACCGTAATCAGACAGTGCGGTCCTGGTTGATATCCGGTTTCCAGCTTCTCCACCAGCATCGGGTCGGTAATGCGCGTCCGCAGTCGCTCCCCGGATCGGGAGACAAAGGAACCGTCCCACTTCCGGCCGCCTTGAATGCTCGGACCCATATCGAAGATCTGAAATTCGAAGGCTTCCACTAATTGAAGGGTGCGGCGTTCCTTAAAGGGAATGGACCGGAGATACTCCACCGTCACGTAGGCTTCGCTGTTGTGCAGGATGAAGCGTTCACGGACGCAGAAGGGAAGAAGGTCAGCGGCCGAGACCGATCCGGCGAGATGCCATGAGCCGGGAAGGATCGACCGGTTCTCCATTTCAAATCCGAAATCAGGTCCCCCGGAGTCCAGGGGGATCTCGATCACCTGGCCCAGTTTCGGGATTGGTCCGCCGGTTTTAAACATGGAGCGCTCCAGGCGGCCATCCTCCAGGCCGGATACCGGACGTATCCATTGGCCGGTATCGGCCCGGACACCCGCCAGGCAGTAAGCACCGTGTTTTCGGGAATTGGCTAAACAGATAATCCGGGTCAGAGGTGGCATAAGATGAGGTCCCCCAGCCGGTCCCGCAAATATTCGGCTATCAGGCGTCGATGGCATTGTTCTGCCGTGGGCTCGGAGCAGAGCAGGCAGGCCCGGTCGAGCATGGCCCGGTCGATGGTCCTTTCGATTCTGCGCCCTTTAATGATTTCCCCGAATTCAGGCACGTATGCATCCCATCCAATGGATTTCTTCCGGTACCGGTCCAGCAAGTCCTGGGTGGGCGCCCAATCGGGACGGGCCAGATACTCAATATCGCAGATGGCCCTCAGGAAATAGGCCAGATCATCCCTCTTGGCAAAACCGGCCAACTGGGAGACGTTGTTGAGTCTGACGTCTATGAGCCGCCTGATTCCTGCCTTTTTGAGGACGGCAAAAAACTCCTCGGCACTCTTTTTAGTAAAGCCGATGGTATAGAGCCGGGTTTCACTCATCTTTCTTCTCCTCGTGGGCCTTTTCCTCGTAGGCAATGCGTTTTCCCTGGATATCGTAGGCCTCTTCGGTCAATTCTTCCAGGGTGGCAAAGAGATGGTTCTCCTGTATACCGAGAGACTGCCTGAGCCGGCGCTCGGTCTGGGGGTTTTCCTCGGCCTTTCCATCTTCAAGAATATGCCTGATTACCGGAAGGTGCGGCCGCAAGTGGCGGCAGACCAGAATCATCCGGTGGCAGGTGATGGGGTCTTTTTCAGCGCAGAGCAGGGCAATCCGATAGGTTTCCATCCCCTTGCGGATGCGGGCCAGTCCATTTCGAAAAAGCCCGGTTTGAGCCACGAGGTCGAAGTCCAATTTCCCGTCTACATAGCAGGCCGGATCTTCGCTGCGGGCCCCGAGCTCTTTGCCTAGGAAGACATACTCCATCCCGGCCTCCCGGACGGCCTTCTGTAAAGGCCCCTGATTGAATTGCGGGGTATAGCGGCTGAAGGGCATGGAACGCACGTCGGCCACGGCCGATACCCGGTGCAGGGAGAGGAGATGTAGAAAATGTTCGACCGGGTGATTGGAGTGGCCGATGGTGTAAAGGGGATTGGGTTGATTTTTACTTTTTTCTTCAATGGCCATAATGGTTGACTAACCCAATGCCTGCCAAGTTAGGCCGGGCACACTTAGAGTACGGCAGCGGAGGGTTGTTGTCTTTTTTATCATTGGTCCCTATAAGCTCTTGGCGAGTCTTGCGAGCTTGACGTATTGTGGCCACGGGGCTGCAATATGTCAATATTTTTTTGAATTGAAAAAAAGAATGAGGCCGGATTCTAAGAGAACCCTTATTACCTGGTTTTAAACAAACGGCCGGCTGAAAATAATTTCAGGAATACGACTTGACATAAAGTGGAACTTCGTCGTAAATATCGGCTGGAAGAAGGATCTTTACTGATTGCTGAAGAAAAGACGGAAGGTATTCTTTTAGGAATAAGTCACCGTGATTATCCCATACGAAAGATTAATCCCCACGGCCTTGCAAGGGCTTATCGAAGAATTTGTAACCCGGGATGGTACTGATTCCGGCTATACCAAAACATCGCTTGAAGAAAATGTGGAAATGGTAAAGAAACAACTACAACGAGGAGAAGCTTTTATTGTTTATGATGAGGCCACCCAGACCGCTAATATTGTGTCTAAAAATTATCTTGAACAAAAAATCGGCTTCAATCACAAAATTTCCGGCACCTCCGGGCGAAGGTCAGGTAAGGTCCGGGAGCCCCTTTAGAAGCGCCTCGGCCACCTTGTTGTCATGGTAGTCGGTATCTCCCATCAGGGTTGAGAAGGCCTTGGCCCTTCGGAAGAAGAGCCCGATATCCGCCTCCCGGGCGGTGCCGATCCCCCCATGGATGTGACAAGCCCGCTCGCTTATGAACTTGGCGTTCTCGTCCATGGCCGATTTGAGAACCGAGGCCTCGACGCTAAAATCCTCATCGGCGTCGATCATCGAGGCCACCTTATATAAATAGCTCCACCCCGTCTCGTAGGCCAGCGCCATATTGGCCATGAAGTGCTGGATCGCCTGGTAACTCCCGATCGGCTTTCCATATTGCTCCCGTTCCTTGGCGTACCGGACGGTGAGGTCAATGGCGCCCTTGCACCCCCCGACCATCTCCGCGGCCTTGGCGACCGTCGCCTTTGGCGCCATCTTCTCAAGCACCTCCCAACCTTTCCCCGGTTGGCCGAGAACCTCTTTTTGAGAGATCCTGACGTCTTCGAAAATCACCCGGCAACAATTGTCCATGCCGATGGTCGGCATCTTGCTGCAGGTAATCCCGGGAGCTTTGGCCTCCACCAGAAAAAGGGTGATCCCCGGATCGGCCCGGGCAACGACGATCAGCTTATGCGCGATGTTCGCGTCCATTACAAACATCTTGGTTCCATTCAGGACGACCCGGTCGCCCTGAGCGACGGCCCTCATCCGGATGCCGGTGGGGAGATAGCTCGCTTCCTCCTCATACTGGGCCAGGGCCATGATCAGGCTCCCATCAAAAATCTTTCCCAACAGGTCTTTTTTCTGCTCCTCGGTCCCCCCGGCCAGGATGGTCAGGCCGCACTGGATCACGGTAGAGAAAAAGGGGCTCGGGAAACAGGCCCGGCCGATCTCCTCCTGGAGGATGACGGTGAACATGAATTCCCCGCCAAACCCGCCGTACGCCTCGGGGAAAGACATCCCGAACCAGCCGAGGTCGGCCATCTTGGGCCAGAGATCGGGGGCATATCCCTGGGCGCTCTCCTCGAGCTGCCTCACCTTGTCAAAGGGGCACTCGTTAGTCAGGAATCGGCTGACCGACTCTCGAAAGGTGTTCTGTTCGGTCGTAAAATCGAGATCCATCGTTCTCCCTCCCTTACTTTGTCCGGGGCAGCATGAGGCCGACCCAGGCGATCAGATTACGCTGGATTTCCGAGGAGCCGGCGGCAATGTTCATCCCGATAGCCATCTGAAAGGCGTCGATCATGCTTCCACCCATGGGCGCCCAATCGGATTGCTCCAATTGACCGTAGAGGCCCATGGCCTCCGTGGCGGCCGTGGCCAGCCGCTGGTTGAGTTCGGTGCCGTATACCTTGGCCATAGAGGCCATGGTCACGGCCCTCATGGCATTCCCCTTATGCTGCGTCCAGGCACCCATATAGGACAGGGCGATGCCCAGTTCGATGTCGCGGTAAAGTTTGGCCAACCGTTGACGCACCAACGGATTCTCAGACAGGGCCTTGCCGTCCCGCTCGGTGTTTTTGACATACCGGACCAATTCCGCCAGCACGGTCTTTGCTCCGGCGAAGTACCCGATCCCGGACCGCTCGAAGTTCATAGTCTCGCGGGTAAGCCCCCACCCCTCTCCCTCTTGACCGATCCGGTTGGCCTCAGGGATCTTGACATCGGTAAAGAAAATCTCATTGTAGACGTGTTTACCGTTCATGTATTGGATCGGCCGGACCTCGATTCCGGGCAGGTCCTTCTGACAATAGAAAACCGAGAGCCCGGCGTTCCTCCTGCTGGACGAATCCGTGCGCAGGAGCAGGAAGATGTGATCCGCGAAGTGGGCGCCGGTCGTCCAGATCTTCTGGCCGTTGACGATATAATAATCCCCTGCCTTAAACGCGGTGGCTCGGACCGAGGCGAGATCCGATCCGGCGTTAGGTTCACTCCATCCCTGGCAGTAGTGCACCTCGCCCTTGGCGATGGGAGGGAGGATCCGCTTCTTCTGCTCCTCGGTCCCGCCGATGAGCACCGTCGGTGCGAACATCTCCACACCCCAGGGATCGACCCCCGGTGCACGGTACTTGGCCCGCACCTCGTTGAACAACTGCTGCTCGACAATGGGAGCATCGCACCCGCCGTAAGCCTTGGGCCACGGCCTCGAAAGCCAGCCCTTTTCTCCGAGCTTCTTTCCCAGGGTGCGGTGGAATTTCCAGCTTTCCTCGCTGGCCAACAAGGCCTCCAGCCCCCCGGTCGTTTCCGGAGCCTGTTTCATCTCCTCCCGGAAGAAATCCTCGAACGCTAGCTTCAGCGCCCTTTGTTCCTCGGTTAATTTGAAATCCATTGCGCTTCCTCCTCCCTGTTGAAGGCCCGCCCATCCGGAGACGGTCACTTTCCGGACTGAATCAAACCGGCGGTACACCGTGTATCTTGGCCCTGTCCGGTAATCGCTCCTTTTTGCCTCTGGTGATCTCCAGGGCCTGGATGATCTTTTTCCGGGTATCTTTGGGGAGGATGATCTCGTCGATCATCTGGGTGGTCCAGGCATAGGCGGCCTCGAAGACGTCGACCTTTTCCCGGGAGCGGTTGAGATAGGCCTCGTAGGCATCCTCCTCGATGCCTTTCCCGTAAAGAACCCGGTAATCGGCAGTGGAAGCCTCCACGGCAAACCGGGCGATGGGCCAGGCATAGGTCAGGTCCGGGCCCATGCTCTTCACCGCACCCATGATCAGGCTTCCGGCGTCTGCGTAGGCTTCCCGCAGGATGATGCTGATTTTGGGCACGGTGGTCGTGGCATAGACATCGGTGATCTTGCCCAGATGTCTGTTCAATCCCCTGACTTCTTCTGACTCGCCGGGGACTATGGGCGGTGTGTCCACCAGGTTTATCAGGGGGATATTATAGGCATCCAGGACCTGCAGAAAACGGTAGTATTTATCACAGGAATTAATCTCCAGGATGCTCCCCGGATAAAGGGGATTGTTGGCCGCAAGGCCCACCACTTCCCCATTAAAGCGGCAAAAGCAGGTGATCAGATTCTTGGCGTACTCGTCCTTGATCTCAAAGAATTCTCCATCATCGACAATGGCCTTGATGACTTCAAGCATATCATAGGTCTGTTCGAAGTCATCGGGGACCAGGTCCGCAAGACTATTCACTTCCCGGTCCGGATCATCGGTCTTTTCCCAGGCCGGAGGTTTTTCCCGGTAGTTTTGGGGCAGATAACGGAGCAGATCCCGGCATTTCCGAATGGTGACCTGATCGTCGTCGCCGACCACATCACAGGAGCCGCTGAACTTCATGTGATAATCCGCCCCGCCCACCTCCCGGTCAAATATTTCCGAGGTGGCCGCCTGGGTCTGGCGCGGACCGCCTAACCACATGTTTCCCGAGATGCGGCTCATGAGCAGGAAATCGCATAAGGTCGGCAGATATGCCCCGCCGGCGATACAGGGTCCCATGAGGATGGTGATCTGAGGAAAGACGCCGGAATACAGGGACTGCAATCTGAAATGCCAATCAAAGCCGGCCATGGGCACATCGGCATACCCCAGACGCCCCCCGGAAGAATCCAGAAGGTTGACCATGGGGATACCCCACTGGGCCGCCATCTCCAGGGGTTTGGCAAACTTGGTCAGGTGCTGGATACCGGTCGACCCCCCCAGGACGGTAAAATCGGTGGCGTGGATCATCATCAGACGGCCATGGATCCGGGCGGTACCGATAATCGCCCCGTCACAGGGGGCATCCGGTATGCGCCCATCAATACGCCGGCCCGTGGTGCCGACAAAGGAACCCAACTCTTGAAAGCTTCCCGGGTCTATCAGGCAATCGATCCTCTCCCGGACGGTCATCTTGCCCCGACGGTGCTGCCTCTCGATGTGTTCGATACCGCCCCCCAGGAGATTCTTTTCTTGAACGGCCTGATATTTCCTGACCGCTTCTTCCATTCTCTTTCCCATATGACTAATCGCTCCTTTGCCCAGTAAACCCTCATGCTCTACAGGTCACTGCGAAATTTGAAAATATCTTTTACCGCCCCCCGGACCCTGACCCCCGACCCCTGAATGCGCCGAACTCTGAACTCCGAACTCTATCTCACGCCGGTTTGATGAAACGTCTCTTTTCCGGAACCTTCTCTGATTTGTCGACCGTTGCCCGCAGGGCCTGGATAATCCTGGGTCGGGTCTCTCGCGGATCGATGATTTCATGGACCGTATAGTAGGTGGTAAAAAGCTTGCCCATGTTTAAAACGCTGAATTGTTCTTTGAGGATGCTCAGAAAGAAATTGTAGACCTGGTCATAATTGCCTTCTTCCTTGGCCTTGGCCAGCTCTTTATGAAAGACGGCCTGGACGATGGACTCCGGTCCCGTGGGGGCGAACTCCGTCGTCGGCCAGCCATAGATGAAATCAGGACCCATCTTGCTGCAACCCAGGACGATATTCGATCCGCCGTAGGAACGCCTCAGCACCAGGGAGACCTTGGGGTTGGTCAGGTGGGAATAGCCGTGCAGATTCTTGGCCCCGTGCCGGATGACCCCCATCCTCTCCCATCGGTCGCCGGGTGGGAAGGCCGGAGTGTCGGAGATCGTGATCAAAGGGATATTAAAGGCATCCAGAAACATGATGAACCGGTCGTATTTATCCGAGGAATCCGGCTCCATGATACCGCTCAGCTCGTCCGGATTGCTGGCGGCAATACCGGCCACCATCCCGTCAAACCGGGCTAACCCGATAATCATGTTGGGGGCAAAGTCGACCTTCAATTCAAAAAATTCGCCGTCATCCACGATAAGGTCGATGACCTCGTGCATATCATAGGGAAACTTGGGATCGTCGGGCATGACCTCCAGCAAAGACTCTTCCCGTCTCTCGGGATCATCATCGGATTTCAGGGGCACCGGTTTTTTCCAGCAGTTTTGAGGGATAAAACTAAGGAGTCGTCTGGCAAGGGAAATGGCTTCCTCATCATTTTCAGCGACAAGGTCACACTGACCGCTCTTTTCCATATGAAAGTCGGCCCCTCCGGCCTCCTCGGAATGCTTCTCCCCACCCAACCACAGGAAGGCGCTATGCCGATTCATGATCAGGAAGTCCGACAGGACCGGCACCTGGGCCAGAGGCCCGGTACAAGGTCCCAAAAGCAAGCTGATCCTGGGGATGACCCCGGAATAGAGGCAATAGTTCCGGACCAATCGGCCCAATCCGTGAAGACCCACATAGCCGCCTTTAAAGCCGATCCTGGAGCCGGCCGAATCAAAAAGTCCGATAATGGGGACCTGCTCCTGCCCGGCCATCTGGACGAGCTCGGCCATCTTCCAGACCCCCTGGTCTCCAAGGGAACCGGACATGACCGTAAAGTCCAGGGCATAGACCATGACGGTCTGACCATTGACTTGGGCCGTCCCCATGACCACCCCGTCCGAGGGACTCGGCCTTTCCTTCCCGGCCAAGCCGACGCGAAACTCCCTGACCCGGGAACCGATTTCCTCAAAAGAGCCGGGGTCGGCCAGGCGGTCGATACGCTCCCGGGCGGTCAGCTTGCCGAGGCCGTGCTGCACTGCGATCCGTTCTTTCCCGCCCCCTTCAAGATTTTCCCGGCGGTTTTCATAAAGCCTTTCCAGATAACCATTCATCCATTGTCCCATAAGGTACCTCTTCGTTCGATTTCGGATTTCGGAATTCGGATTTCGGAATTTAAGAGAAACCCGCTTCCATTGTGGAAGATTCCGTTCAGCGTTCAAAGTGCATGGTGTCCGGTTTTACCTTAAACCTTGGACCTTGAACCTTTCTTTAAAGTCCCAGACCGCGGGCTACTTTTTCCAGGTGATGATCGCTGTCTCCAAAGGCCATTTCCCCGGCCTTGGCCTTCCGGTAAAAAAGGTGCATATCATGTTCATCGCAATAGGATATGGCCCCATGGACCTGGAGGCCTAATCGTGTAACCCGTCGGGCGGCATCGCTCGTCCAGGCTTTGGCCATGGCGGCCTCCCGGCCGGCCGGCAGCCCTGCGGCCAGCCTCCAGGCCGCCTGATAGGTGATGAATCGGGCGCCGTCTACATCAATCACCATATCGGCGCAGTGGTGCTGAACCGCCTGAAAGCTGCCGATAGGTTGTCCGAACTGCTCGCGCTCTTTGGCATAGGTTACGGTCAGGTCTAAGACGGATTGGAGACCTCCGACCATCTCGGCGCATTTGGCCACCGTTGCCTTTTCCTGTAAGGGCTCAAGAAGAGCCGGCTTCTTCCCCGGTTCTTCAAGGATGTTTTCAGCCGGCACTTTTACCCGGTCGAAAACAACCTCACATTGTTTGTCATAGGCCAGGGTATTAAGCAAGGTGCACCGAACCCCCGGGGCCTTCCCTTCCACCAGAAAAAGGCTGACCCCCTCCCCTGAATCGGTTCGGGCCGCACACAGTATATAATCGGCGATGTGGGCGTTGTCCACGAATAATTTGGTCCCTTCGAGGATATAATCCTCTCCTTCTCTGGTGGCCGCAGTGGAAATAGAGGATACCTCAAACCAGGCATCCGGTTCCATCAGGGCAGGGGTAAGGATCAATTCCCCCCTGGCCATCTTGGGAAGGATTCTCTGCTTCTGCTCTTCCGAACCGCCGGAAAGAATGGCCAGGCCGCTCACCACCGTGGAAAAATAAGGTCCCGGACAGCAGACTGCTCCCATGGATTCCATAATGATCGACAAATCCAGGAAATCACCTCCGATGCCGCCGTATTCCTCGGGAACCATAACCCCAAGCCACCCCAGATCGGCCATCCGGTCCCAGAGCTTTTGAGAATAGCCCCTTTCATCCTCTCGCATCTCCTTCATCAAAGAAGGCGGGCATTCGTTTTTTAAAAAATTACGGGCCGCAGACTTCAACAGGTTCTGTTCTTCCGTGAATTCAAGGTCCATCCTCTATCGCTCCTTTCCTCTTGTCCTTTTGAAACACCCCTTCACTTTCTGGGGAGCCCCAGACCCCTGGTGGCGATAATGCTTTTCTGGATTTCATTCGTACCACCGCCGATCCCCATGGAGGGGGAGGTGAGGAATAACCGTAAACCTTCTCCCTGAAGGGGGGCCCATTTTGAACCGCGATCGATCTGGCTGAACGGCCCGAGAATATGCATGGTTACATCAGTCAACCGCCCCAGGAGCTCGGCCCCGAAGACCTTGCTGACCGAGGCCTCATAGTTGGGAACCTTACCCTTAGTCTGCAGCCAGGTGATCCGGTAACAAAGAATCCTCAGGACTTCGGCCTCCACCGAGAGTTGCGCCAATCGCCTCCTGATTCCAGAATCATCGGCCAGCAGTCGGCCGTCTCTTTTGGTCTCTTTACAGTATTGCACAAGCTTTTCAACCATCCGTTTTACCCTGGCCGGCGTACCGACCCCCGATCGTTCAAAATCAAGGGCCGTAGCTAATTGATACCATCCCCTGTTTTTTTGACCTACCAGATTTTTGCCGGGAACCCGGACATTGTCAAAAAAGACTTCGTTAAATGAATGGAAGCCGGTCATATTGATCAAAGGACGGACGGTAATTCCCGGGGTTTTCATATCCACAATGAACATGCTGATGCCCTTGTGCTTGGGCACCTCCGGATCCGTTCGGGCCGCCAGCCAACAGTAATCGGCCCGATGGGCGATGGAGGTCCAGACCTTCTGGCCGTTGACCAGGAACCCGTCCCCCTCCTCAACCGCGGTGGTCCTGAGGGCGGCCAGATCCGACCCGGCATTGGGTTCGCTGTAACCGAGGCAGAAGGTGATCTCCCCCCTGGCCGCGGGGGGAAGGTACTGCTGCTTCTGTTCCCCGGTCCCGTAAATCATAATGGTCGGGCAGACCCAGCCGATGGTTATGGCCGTTTCGATTCCCGTGGGAGTCCCTATGGCGGCCATCTCTTCATCCAGGATGAATTGTTCCACCTGGGAGCGCCCGAGACCGCCGTACTCCGGAGGCCAGGTCAGGGCCAACCACCCCTTTTGCCCCAGTTTGCGGTTCCATTCCTTGGTGATGGCCCAGGATTCATCGGTCTCTTCCCAGATCTGATACCCAAGCTCTTTCCACCTTAAAGGGACTTCCTTTTCGAGGACCTTCCTGACTTCAAGACGAAATTGTTCCTGTTCCGGGGTAAATTGAAAACGCATCGCTCAGACTCCTTCGAATAATTTCCTGATATTGGTTTGAGATTTCTTCAACCCCCACTTTCCCCGATAGTTTGCACTAAATTATATGCAAAACGATAAAATGTAAAATGATTTTTTTCACCGGTATTCGGGCAACCGATTTTTTGTAACACTATAGCCCTTTGAAAAACTTGAAGCTGAAACCATCTCATGATAGCTTTCTACCTCGTCATTCCGGTGAAAACCGGAATCCAGTTTTTTTGTCGCAGAATAATTTCTGGATTCCGGCTTTCGCCGGACTGACGGAGAGGTTGCCGACGCTATTTCAAAGGCCTAAATTGATACGATTTTTTTTAACTTTACAACGACTTCTTCGGTCTATAAAATTAAAGAAGACGTTAAAGAAACGTTATGGAGGGAAGAATATGAAAAAGATTATCGGTTTGCTGAGTATCTTTCTTATGTTAACCCTGTTAATGCCCGTTAAACCGGCCGAAGCGCGTGGGGGTGGTGGAGGATTCCTTCCCGGATTGATTATCGGCGGCGTCCTGGGGTGGGGTTTGTCGCCCCGTTACTATCCACCGGCTTATTATTATCCTCCGCCTCCGCGCTATTATTATCCTCCGCCGGAATATTATTATCCTCCTCCGGAATATCGTTATCCCCCTCCGAGAGAAACCGGTCAAACGCCGCCCTCGGGAGGCCGGATGTTTGTTTATCCCCGCCAGGGTCAAAGTGAAGAGCAACAGGGAAGGGATCGTGACGAGTGCCATAACTGGGCCGTGAACCAGACGGGCTACGATCCGGCTAAGCCCCTTGACATTGTCCCCGATGATCAGACCATTCAGAAGAGCGTGGACTTTTTCAGGGCTATAAGCGCCTGTCTTGATGCTCGCGGTTATACCGTGCGATAGAAAGAAACTGCCAACCCGGCTTTCTCGGATTATAAAAGGTTATCGGTCGGGGGGCACCTCTTCACCGCAAAGGCGCGAAGAACGCAGAGAGAATCATATTTGTTCAATCCCGTGAGAGGCGGGACCCAATAATTATGCGGTCGACTTCGTCGACCTAAAACAAAGGCTTCCGTTTGGAAGCCGGCAGAAGGATTGCGAAAGCTTTTTCCTTTCTGTCCTCTCAACAGAAAGGAAAAATTGTTCTCTCTTTGCGCCCTTTGCGGCTCTGCGGTGAAAATTGTTTTTCAAAAACTAAACTGATACCTTTTTTCTCCTTGCTCCCTGCCCGGCTCTATTCTATACTGGAACGATCTCATAGAAAATGCTGGCCTTCTTGGTTTAAGCGGTTTATTACTCCGGTTACCGAGTTTCGTCGTTGGTTTTATGCCCCTTAATCCGGAATCGTCCGAGATCGACCGTATGGGAAACAGCCGAATGCCCTGCTTGTCAATTCAGCTTATCCAAGCCCTCTTTATTATCTTTTTTTCCGTTACCCTTTCGTATGCCTCGGCTGGAGACCCGTTGGAAGCCGCTGATCTCTTCGAGAAGATGGAAACCGCTTATGCCCAGGTCACAGACTATCAGACCCGGGTGGAGGTCAAAACCTACAAAAGCAACGGTTCCTTGATGACTGAAAAATTTCTATACACCTTTAAGAAACCCAATCGGATCCGTTTGGATTTTGAATCGCCATATTCTGGCCTGATCCTGGTTTATCCTGATGAAAAGGGAAAGGTAGTGGTTCAGCCCCCAGGGTTGACCCGTTTTATAAGGCTTCACCTGGCTCCGGATAATACCCTCCTGGTCGGCCCTTCGGGACAACGGATAAACCAGACCGATTTAGGGCTGTTGATCCAACATATCATTCGCAGTCTTACGAACCTGCGCCGGAGCCTGGCAGATATTGCGGAAAAGAATGGCGAGGTTCGCATCCGGGTGTCAGCCGACAACCCTTTCCGCCGGGGTGTCGTCACCCTCTATCAATTCTTCATTAATAAAGATCTCTGGCTTCCGGCCAGGGTGGAAGAATCAACACCTGCCGGGCAGCTTCAAAGGATCGTTACGTTTGAAAACCTCAGACTGAATATAGGAATCCCTGATGGTTTTTTTCGATTAGATTAGCTGATGATGGAAGAAATAAGCCAGTCGATGGAAAGCAAAGCTGCCGATAGGAAAGCAGAATGGTTCGTGCCGAAATTCGGGCCGGCCAAATTCAGAACCTTTGTGGGCCTCCTTTTTTTACCCTACACCGCGATGGTCCTTTCTTTTTCAATCGTCGGATCGATGCTGGCCGACCCCATACATTGGGAGAGAATGGTGGCTATGGTCGTTATTTATTTTCTCGGTCTGGGAATAGGGGCCCATGCTTTGGATGCCCTTGGAAGCAAGGGGGTCAAACCCTGGGGAACCGTCTTTTCAAGAAGGCAATTGTGGATCCTGGCTGTGGGTTCTTTGGTCCTGGCCTATTGCCTGGCCATTTATTTTATGGTCCGTTACGTCCCCCTTCTCTGGCCTCTGGCCCTTGGGGAAGGTTTTTTTGTTTTCGCATACAATTTGGAATGGTTAAATGGCAAGTTTCACACGGATAAATGGTTTGCCTTTTCCTGGGGCTTTTTGCCGGTCCTGGCCGGCTACATCATGCAAACCAATACGGTTACCATCGAGGTCCTGGCCCTGGCCGTATCCATGGCCTTCTTCAGCTTCGTCGAGATCAAGGCCTCACGTCCTTACAAAGATCTCAAACAGAGACCAGAGGGCCTTCGGGATGAAGAGAGAGCGTTGATGGCCCGATACGAAACCATTCTCAAAAGTATCAGCCTCGGGGTAATTTTTTTGGGAGGAGGGTTATTGATTTGGCGTCTTCTTCATTAAAGGCTTTTAAAGGATTTCAAGATTATTTAGAGGAGAGAAGACCGTGCCTGGAGATGGCCTTTAAGATGGCCTTGTCCGGCTTGCTGGAAGGTATCCCCTTGCGGGATGCCCCTTCCTTGAGAAAGGCCCTGGAAGGAGGGAAAAAAATCAGGGGATGCCTCTCCTGCCTGATCAATGACGCATTAGGAGGAAATCCCGAGTCGGCCATTCCCCGGGCCGTAGCCGTGGAGATGGTTCAGGCCGCCACCTTAATCCATGACGATTTTGTGGACCAGGACACCGTCAGAGGAGGCCGACCCGCTGTCTGGACCATAGAGGGACCCCGGAGGGCGGTTTTGATTGGTGATGTCCTCTTTGCCACAGCCATTCAAATGATGAGTGATCTGAGCAGAGAAGATGGCTTGTCCATTTCCCTGGCCATCGCTCAAATTGCCCAGGGGGCCTTAAGGGAGCCCCTTGAGCCCTTGATGCTGTCCGGGGAGTTGACCTCCGGCCCGAACACCGACCGGCTCTATGAAAAAATTATCCATCTCAAGACCGGGATCCTCTTTGGAACCGCCTGTCATCTGGGGGCCATTGCCGCCGGGGCCGGCAACAAACTCAGACAGGCCGCCTATCGTTACGGATTACGGATCGGGGAAGCCTACCAGATAGCCGATGATCTTAAAGAAATGAAGCTGCACCTTTCAACGCAGTCCATTAACCCGAGACAAATGACTGCCCTGGCACCGGCTTTTCTCCATTTCCTCAAGGGGATGGATCCCCATCTTTTAGAATTCCTGGATGGAAGAACGGATTTGAATGGCCCGCCGTTGGAATGTTTCGCGGCTGCTGCCGGGCTTATGGAGAATGAAATCCAGTACCGACTGCGGGGTGCGGTATCTGAAATAGAAGGGGATTTCCCCGATAACGGATCCATCGATCTAGCCCGAAAGACCCCGGAAGACATCATTCGGATGTTTAACGAATCCTGAAAATCTGAAGTGTCACAAGGCCGTGACACTTCAGATTTTTAAAGAAAGGAAAATTATTTCTCCTTTGCGTTCTTCGCGCCTCTGCGGTGAAAACAGTTTTTCAAAAAGCTAAAAACGGATACCAAAACCTTATTCTTTCCGCGCGGTGACGATGGCCGCAGTGCTTAGGGTAAACGACTGCCGGGTGATAGAAGAAAAACCGTTTTTCTGCAGGGACTCAATCAGTTCGGCGGTCCATTGGGACTCCCGGAGCAAACCGGGCAGGCCATCGAAGATGGCCTTCCATTGCGGATATTTCCAGGTCCCAAGGGTCTGCAAGAGTTTGAAATAAAGCTCCCAGATCCGGGCAAAGGAACGGCTTTGCGGGTAGGAAAAATCCTGCATAATGAGCATCCCCCCCTTTCGGAGCATGGCCTTCATGTTTCCGGTCAGTTTGCCGATCTCGGCGTATTTGGCTAAATAACAGGAGGTGATGCAGTCAAAACCCCCATCCGGATGAACGTCTTCGGCCCGGCCTTGAATAAATTCGATGTGGTTACATTCCAGATCCCTGGCCTTTTCCCTGGCCAGTTGCAGGTATTCGTTCTGCACATCCACCCCGATGATCCGGGCCTTGGGAAACCTTCGGGCAATCATGAAGGTAAAGATCCCGGTGCCGCAGGCCTGGTCCAGGATACCTTGGGAGTCTTCAGGGATCATCCCCAGCATCTTCTGTTTCCAGCGGTGATCAAACCCGAAGGTGCAGAGACGCACTATATGATCATAAGTGCTCCCGGTACCGGGGAAAAATTGGTGCACATAATCCTTTTTCCGGGTTTCCGGGGTCATCTCAGATGCTTTAATAAAAGGGCGGCCTCCCGAAGACCGACCTGCATCCCCATCCTTCGGGAATTTTTTTTTAATACCCAGGCCTCCTTTAATCCCAGGTCCTGTCTTTTTCTGAGCTTATCAATGACCCGGCGCTCGTCCTTCATCCAGTGGAATTCCTTGAGTACGGCCCTGGCATAACCGGCGGCGTCATCCCACCATTTAATCAAAAGCTGAACGCTCCGCATCCCCGGAACGATTCCGTCGCCGGCCAGCGGGGCCACACAACCGATGGCTTCTCCCACTCCCCAGATCTCACCGGATTCGTCGCGGGTGACGAAAGGTTGGGCCAGGTGGGGGCCGGTCAAGCGAATTCTGCCCCCGCAGGCGCAAAGCCTGGTCCTGGTCGGATCATTATTTCCAACCCAGCCCAGGGTCTTAATAATCTGATGGGGGTCGTCCAGGAGACTGCCACAGCCGATATGATATTCCCGGTCGGACAGGGGAAAGCACCAGGCATAGCCTATGCCTCCCAGCTTGATCTGATTGTCGAAGGGGGCTTCGGATTTTATGCGATACTGGATACAGGGCAGGAGGATATCGTCTCGAATCGGAGGGAGCAAGGTCCTGGAAACTCCGGTAGAATCGATGGTCCGGTCATATTGCCGCCGGTCGGGCGCCCCCTGGTTAATCTCGGCCCCTTGGAGCAGATCTTTGATCAACCCGGGTTTATCGAAAGTCATCAGGTCGGCCTTGATCTTCAACCCATCCATCAGGACATAGTCGAAATGCTTCAGGATATACTTCGAAGGTTCCAGGCCGGCGGCCTGCACCAATTCCTGGAAACCTCTGGAAGTCCCCCAGGCACAGGGAGTCAATCCGCACCTGGTCTTTGGCTCCTGATCGAAAAGTTTAATATCACAAGCCCTTGTCTGGAGGAGACGGTAAAGATAAGCCCCGGTCATCCCCGCACCCAGGATGGCGATTTTCAAAGGATTCCCCTTCTGGCAATTTTTAAACCTGATCCGGGAAGCCGATCCGGAAAAGCGCCATCACTGATCCGAAGATATACCGCTTGGCGTTGGGGCCGGCGGTCCTTTCTTAAACTCCCGCCCTCTCCAGATCAAATAAATGGTGGGATAGATGATGAGTTCCATGATCATGGAGGTAATCACTCCGCCCACCATGGGGGCGGCGATGCGTTTCATGACGTCCGAACCGGTGCCGTGACTGAACATAATCGGCACCAGGCCAGCCAGAATGACGCTGACGGTCATCACCTTGGGCCTGATCCGTTTGACGGCCCCGAACATAATGGCTTCTTTGAGATCCGGGATCCCCTTCAAACGGCCTTCTTTTTTCCACCTTTCATAGGCCAGTTCCAGATAGAGCAGCATGACCACCCCGGTTTCGGCATCCAACCCGGCCAGGGCGATAATGCCCACCCAGACGGCGATGCTTAAGTTGTAATTCAGCAAATAAAGCAGCCAGAAAGAACCCACCAGGGAAAAAGGAACGGCCAGCAAAACGATCAGCGTCTTGGTCACCGACTTGGTGTTAAAAAAAATCAGGACAAAGATAATCAGCAGGGTCAGGGGGATGACTAATTTGAGTCTCTCCTCGGTCTTGATCAGATATTCATATTCCCCGCTCCACTCCAGGCGGTATCCTTCCGGGATCTTCAGAGAGGCCACTTTCTTTTTGGCCTCCTGCACATAGCCCCCCACATCGCGGCCGCTGAAATCCACAAAGACATAGAGGCTGAGTAAGCCTTCTTCGCTCTTGATGGCCGTCGGCCCTTTGACAATTTGTATGTCCGCCACTTGACCCAGAGGAACACTGGGGGATTGCGGATTGCGGATTGCGGATTGGGGAAATGAACCCCCCATCTGTGATCCGGAAGTGGCAGCAGACGACGCTTGGGCACCCATACCGCCCAGAGGCACCAATATCCTCTTGATTTGTTCCAGGTCTCCCCGGAGTTCCCGGGCATAGCGAATATTCACCGGATAACGTTCCCGGCCTTCTACGGTGGTAGTGATATTCATGCCGCCGATGGCGGTCTCAACCACTTCCTGAATATCTTCCACGGCCAGACCAAAGCGGGCCGCTTCCTGCCGGTTGACCGTCACATCCAGGAAATATCCGGTGGTCATCCTCTCGGCATAGACGCTGCGGGTCCCCTGGATATCCTTGATATGATGCTCCAGGGCCAGCCCGATCCGTTCCAGTTCCTCCAATTTCGGACCCAGAACCTTGATCCCCACCGGGGTCCGGATCCCTGTAGCCAGCATATCGATCCGGGCCTTGATGGGCATGGTAAAAGAATTGGCCACACCCGGGATGGTCAGGGCGTCATTCATTTCATTCTTCAATGCCTCGACGGTCATCCCCTTACGCCACTGCGATTCCGGCTTGAGGTTGACGACCGTTTCAAACATCTCCAAGGGCGCCGGATCGGTGGCCGTTTCGGCCCGGCCGGCCTTGCCGAAGACCTGGGCTACCTCCGGTATCTGCTTTAGGATTTTGTCCTGCATCTTCAGCAGATCCGTGGCCACTGTGATAGAGGCGGCCGGGACGGTCACCGGCATATAAAACAAAGTCCCTTCATAAAGGGGCGGCATAAATTCCGAGCCGAGTTTCATAAAAGGATATACCGTTGCGGCCAAAACAATGATCGTCAGGATAATAACGGTTTTTTTAAACCGCAAAGCAGCCCGGGCCACCGGCTCATAGAGCTTATGCAGGATGATGCTGAGGGGATTCCTTTCTTCCGGCCTGATCTTTCCCCGGATAAATAAGGTCATCAAGACCGGGGTGATGGTAATGGCCAAAAAGGCAGAAAAAAGCATGGCGAAGGTTTTGGTATAGGCCAGGGGTTTAAAGAGCCTTCCGGCCTGGGCCTGCAGGGTGAATACCGGCAGGAAGCCGACGGTGATGACCAACAGGGAAAAGAAAAGGGACGGCCCTACTTCCTTGGCCGCTTCGATGATCACATCCACGCGAGTCATTGCGGATTGCGGATTGCGGATTGGGGAATTGAGTTTGGCGTTTAGTTCGGAGTTCGGAGTTCGGAGTTCGGAGTTATTTCCCTCCTCACTCACGCCTCGCGCCTCCTGCCTCGTGCCTCCTTCGTCACCCGTCACTCGCCACTCGTCACTCTTTTTCCCCGCCTCCCACTCTTCCAGCTTCTTGTGGGCGTTTTCCACCATGATGATCGAGGCATCCACCATGGCCCCGATGGCGATGGCGATTCCGCTTAAGCTCATGATATTGGAAGTGACTTTCAAATGAACCATGAGGATAAAGGAGATAATAATAGCCAGAGGCAGGGTCAGGATGATGACCAGGGCACTGGGGAGATGAAACAAGAAGACGATGCAGACCACGCTGACGGCTATGGAAAGTTTGATGATCTCCTCTTTCAGGGTGTCGATGGAACGATGGATCAGATCGGACCGGTCGTAGGTGGTAACGATCCCTACCCCTTTAGGCAGGCTGGGCTGGATATCCTTTTTGATTTTTTCCTTGACCCGCTCGATGACTTTCAGGACATTTTCACCGAACCGGACCACCACGATCCCGGCGGCCACCTCCCCTTTTCCATCCAGCTCGGCCACCCCCCGGCGGATTTCCGGACCGAGTTGGATTCGGGCCACGTCTTTCAGCAAGATCGGGGTCCAACTTACCGACAGCATCTATGTGGTGCTGAACATGCGCATTATGACCATCGCGGGCGCGTCTGTTCTTAAAAAGCTCGGCACCTCCGGCGAATTCACCAAATGCCTTCACAGCAAAGCCGATCTTGATATCAACCGACGGCTGATCCTGCATTTCCCCGAGGACAACACCATCTGGAGCGTAGGCTCCGG
>JACRBX010000022.1 GCA_016219225.1 Deltaproteobacteria bacterium | reverse complement strand
ATGCTCAAGGAATTTGCCGCCCAGAAGACCTTTATGTGCCCCATCCGGCCATCCCTCCGGGTAGTGACCGACACGGTTGAATTCGGGACCAGAGAGGTGCCCCGCTGGAACACCATCAGCATCAGCGGCTATCATATCCGGGAGGCCGGTTCCACGGCCGTTCAGGAGCTGGCCTTTACCCTGGCCGATGGTTTGGCCTATGTGGAAGACGCCATGAAGAGGGGACTGGACGTGGATGATTTCGCCCCCCGCCTGTCCTTTTTCTTTAATGCCCACATCGATTTTTTTGAGGAGATCGCCAAATATCGGGCAGCCCGCCGGATGTGGGCCCGGTTCATGAAAGAGCGCTTCAAGGCCAAAAATCCGAGGTCCTGGTGGCTGCGCTTCCACACTCAGACCGCCGGCTGCTCGTTGACGGCCCAGCAGCCCTATAACAACGTGGTCCGGACGGCTTTAGAAGCCCTTTCCGCCGTCCTGGGGGGTACCCAATCCCTGCACACCAATTCCCTGGATGAGGTGCTGGCCATACCGACGGCCGAAGCGGCGACCATCGCCCTGCGGACCCAGCAGATCATTGCCGACGAATCGGGAGTGACCAATACTATTGACCCCTTAGGAGGATCGTATTTTGTCGAGGCCCTGACCAACAAGATGGAAGAAGAGGCCATGGCCTACATTCAAAAGATCGATGACATGGGGGGTATGGTCGAGGCCCTGGACCGGCATTATCCCCAGATGGAGATCGCCGATGCGGCCTATAAATTTCAACGGCAGATCGATCAACAGGAAAAGATTATGGTGGGGGTCAATAAATATGTGACCGGAGAGCCCCCGCCGGTGGAGATTCTGAAGATCGACCCTGAATTAGAGGCCCGGCAGATCGCCCGACTGCATCAGGTAAAAAACGACCGGAACAACAGCCGGGTCCGGGAATGTTTGGAACGCCTGGGCGAGGCCTGTGTGAACAGCGAGAATGTTATGCCCGTATTGATTGAGGCGGTTACGGAATATGCCACTTTACAGGAATGCTGTGATGTCTATCGGAAGGTCTTCGGCCGGTATCGGGACCCGGGAATCTTTTAAATTGCGGATTGCGGATTGCGGAATTCGGAATATTAAACCCTCATGCCCCAGGGGGCACCACGAAGCATGAAAATGCGAATATCGAATATCGAATATCGAATGTCGAAGTAAGGTTGGTTTTGAACCCGCAACCCGCAACTCGTAACCCGTAACATTATTTTCTTTTTAAAGGTGAAACTTATGACCCAGGAACGGAAGATACGCATATTGGTAGGAAAACCGGGATTGGACGGACATGACCGCGGCTCCCGCATTATTGCCCGGGCCTTTCGGGATGCCGGATTCGAGGTGGTTTATACCGGCTTGCATCAAACTCCGGAAGAAATCGTCCAGGCCGCTTTGCAGGAGGATGTGGACCTCATCGGCTTGTCCAGCCTGGCCGGGGCCCACAATTTTTTGTTACCCCGGGTAATGGAATTGCTCAAGGAAAAAGGGGCCGAAGATATCGCCTTAATCGGCGGCGGCATCTTCCCCGACGAGGACATCGTTTCCTTAAAGGAAAAAGGGGTAAAAGAAATCTTTACCCCAGGTGCTACGTTGGATGGGATCGTTAAATGGGTTCGGGAAAATATAAGGCCGAGACAATCATGAACCGGGTTCAAAAAATTTTAGCCGGGGACCTTCGGACCGTGGCCCGTTTGATCCGGGATATCGATGATGGTCTTACCGAAGCCAGGGGATTGCTCAAGGAATTGTATCCCCACACCGGGAAGGCCTATGTGATCGGCATCACCGGCTCCCCCGGGGTGGGCAAAAGCACCCTGGTGGACCGGATGATCCAGTATTTGCGGGCCCAGGGAAAAACGGTCGGGGTCCTGGCCGTGGACCCCACCAGCCCCTTCAGCGGTGGGGCCATTTTGGGAGACCGCATCCGCATGCAGCGGCACAGCACCGATGAAGGGGTTTTCATCCGCAGTATGGCCACCCGGGGCCATTTCGGGGGTCTCACGCCTTCGACCCGAGGGGCCATCGCCGTCCTGGATGCCATGGGCAAGGATTACATTTTGGTCGAGACGGTCGGAGTAGGGCAGGACGAGATCGAGATCGTCCGGTCGGCCCATACCACTTTGATCATCCTCATACCCGGCATGGGAGATGATATCCAGGCCATCAAGGCTGGTATCCTGGAGGTCGGCGATGTCTTTGTTATCAATAAGGCCGAAAGGGAAGGGGTGCAAAAGACCCGCCAGGAATTGATGATGATGATCGAGATGGACAAGGACCGGAAAACCAAAGGTGGCTGGAAACCGTCCATCTTTCTGACCGAGGCGGTCAAAAATGAAGGGATCGAGGATCTGATGAAGGGCATCGAGGAACATCGGGCTTTCCTGCTCAAGAAAGACCCTGCCCATCTGGAAAAGTTTCAATACGACCGGGCCCGCATGGAGCTGTTTGATTTGGTCAAACAGGATGTCATCCAGGTGATCATGGAGCATCTGACCCGTACCGGCCAGTGGGAGGTCTTCATCCAGGACCTGATCCACAAAAAAACCGATCCCTATTCCTTAAGTGAAGAGATCATCGCCCGTTATCTGAACGAATGCCGCGTGCCGGCCTCGTAATTTTTTTGAAACTCCCGGGAATCCCCCTGGCTGTGAGGCTGGAAACGAGGTCAAAACCCTCTTGGAAAAGAGGTAACCGGGAAGGTAGTCTAATGCCATATTTCAAATTTTTTTGTGTGATCATAATTTCTGTCTTCTTATTCGGCTGCTTTCAGACCGATACGGTTATACGTATCAAAGCTGACGGCAGCGGTTTTATCGAGGAAACCGTAATGCTGTCTAATTCTTTGTTGGAATCCTTTCAGGATCTTTCAAAAGAGTTTGCTGCGGCTGATAAAAATAATAAAAATGAAACCAAGGCTGAAAAAGAGGACCCCATTCAGGGGATGATTAAGGATGCCCGGGCGAAAGAAAATCAATATGGACCGGAGGTGAAATTCGTTTCTGCAGTTCCGCTGAAGACGGAAACAATGGGTGGTTTTAAAGCTATTTACGCGTTCAAAGATATCAATACCCTTAGAATCGACCAGAATCCGGGAAACAAGGCCGGGAAACTTGGGGAAGATAAGAAAATTTCAGCCAAAAAAGAAGAGGTGATCCTGTTTAAATTTGTGAAAGGCCCTGTCTCAACCCTGACGGTGACCATGCCCAAATTTAAAGGGGAAAAGGAAGCCCAGGTTCCAAAAGGAGAAGTGCAGAAAGAAAGCCAGCCCGACCCCAAAGCGGCGGAGATGATGAAGATGTTTTTGAAAGACATGGGATTGAGGATCGCCCTCGAAATAGACGGCACAATCCTTAAAACCAATGCAACCTACAGGAAAAATTCTGAGTTAACCATCGTCGAGCTGCATTTCGGGAAGTTTATAGAAAACAAGGAAATTTTTGACAAAGTCAATGCAGCCCAGCCTCAGACGATCGAAGAAGTAAAGGAACTTGTAAAAGGGATCGAAGGCTTGAAAATAGAAATGACCAATCCCATCGTAGTGGAATTTAAGTAGATCCCCCGGTAAAATCCCCAAGATAGTGCTCGCGAATTTTCCAGTCCGGCAGTCCCGTTCTCCTTTTGTTACAATGATTTATTTAAAAAAACCGGTCCGAATCAGCCGGCATTCTGCAAGGCAAATTCCCAGTTGATCAGCTTGTCGAGCACGGCATTGACATAGTCGGCCCGGCGATTATGATAATCCAGGTAATAGGCATGCTCCCAGACGTCTATCGTAAGCAGCGGCTTCAGACCGGTTGTAAAGGGGACATCGGCATTGGCGGTCTTGACCGTCTTGAGCTTGAGGCCATCAAGAACAAGCCAGGCCCAACCACTCCCGAACTGTGAAAGGGCTGCGCCGGCAAGCTCCTTCTTGCAGGCTTCCACGCTGCCGAAAGAGGCCTCGATTTTGCGCTTCAGGACAGCGGGCGGTTCGCCACCCCCATTGGGTTTCATGCTTTTCCAGTAAAAGGTGTGGTTCCAGACTTGCGCCGCATTGTTGAAGATTGCGGACTTCTCTGCCCGTCCGGCGGTCCCGGTAACGATCTTCTCCAGAGACCAATCGGCATATTCTGTGCCGGCCACAAGCTTGTTCAGGTTATCCACGTAGCCCTTGTGATGTCTCCCGTAATGAAAACCGATTGTCCGGGCTGTTATGACCGGTTCCAAGGCATTTTCAGGGTAAGGGAGAGGGGGCAGGGCCTGGGGCGACGCTGCCCGGACGGTTCCGGGAAGACCGCCCGTCGTGAGCGCTGCGACGGTGCCTGCGGCTGCAATAAGAAAATCGCGACGACCAAGTAGTGTCGATGCATTGTTTGTGTCTTTTTTATTCACCGTTTTCTCCTTATAAATAAAAGTTTAGGATCCGTGGCGTATCTGCCGTTTGGTTCTTTTTTCCCTGTACATCAGATTATCGGCCCTGGCCATGAGATCGTCAAGTGAACTGGGGTTATCAGGGTCAAAATGTGCCGTACCTAAGCTCAGGGAGAGTTTGTATGTTCTTGTTTTAGACTGGTTAAAGCTGTCGAGAGACTCGCATAAACGGGCGACAGTCTGTCCTACCTCGTGGGCGGTATCGATGGCCAGGACTGCAAACTCATCCCCGCCCATACGACCGATGATATCCGATTTTCTGAAGGTCTGTAGGAGAACCGTTGCAATTTCAATGAGGGCCCTATCGCCTTCCCGGTGACCCATTGTATCATTGATCCATTTCATGTGATCAAGATCCATGAAGAACAGAATAAGGCTTTTCTTTGCCCGCTCGGCAAATTTCAGTTGCTGCTCGGCAAGGGTCAGAAATCCCCTTCGATTGAATAATCCGGTAAGCTCATCAACAATGGATTGCCGGCGGAGTTCGGCTTCCAGGAGTTTACGTTCGGTAATATCGTGATAACTGCTCAGAAACATTCTCTGATTCTTATACGGTATCAGTGTGGTTGAAACGAGGATATGTTTTTGTGTTCCGTCTTTCGTCCGAATTTTTGTCTCGGCCTCCCGTGACATGCCTATCGTGGTAAGCTCACTGAGTCCGGCGAGCGCTTTCTCGCGATCCTTCGGGTCAGGGTAGAGGAGGGTGGTAAAATCCGAAGAGGCATTGGCCTCGTCTGCCGAGTAACCGGTTAATTTTTCCATCCTTGAATTATAGGCCTCAAAATACCCCTTTTTGTCGCTGAAGGTGATACCTTCCTGCACCGCTTCTATCACCGTGCGGAGCCGCATTTCACTCTCCCGCAAAGCCTCTTCCATTTGCTTGCGTTTTGTGATATTTCGGCAGAAAGAGATTAGACGTTTCCCATCCGGCGTTTCATGGGTTGTGGCATTGATATTGATGTGGAGGCGCGATCCGTTACGGTGCGTATAAATCGTTTCAAAGTCCTGGATAAAACCCTGGCGGGCACAGAGGGCCACCGAGGCAGTGTTACTTTCCTGTGCCTCCGGTGCGGTCCACTCAATCACCGAATGCCCGGTAATCTCTTCCAACTTTTCCGCACCGATCAGCCGCATATATGGTTCGTTCGCCTCAATGACAATTCCCTGGTCATCAACAACTACAAATCCCGTATCGGTTTTGTCCACCAGTTGGCGATAGCGCGTTTCGCTTTCCCGTAAGGCTTCTTCGGCCCGCATGCGGTCGGTGATGTCCTGCACATGTACCAGATAGCCGGTGATGGAATGATCCGGCCCGTGGAGCGGAGCGATGAGACAGTTCAGAAAGCACTGCCCGGATCTGGTCGTCGGGTAGAGTACCCACTGACGAACCAATTCAAAATTGAACGCTGTTTCGTACTGGACCGGCTCGCCTTGCTCAAGGCGGCTGCGGGCTTCGGTAGGTAAATTGGGATCGGTGAACAGATCGAATCCCCTTACGACGTCGGCGCTTTCGACACCAAATATCTCCAGGCATGCCGGATTGACGTCAATCAGTTTGCCGCCGGCGTCGTATAATTCTATGCCGGCCGGGGATTGGGCGAAGATAGTGTGGAATCTCGCCTCGCTTCTCTGCAGCGCTTCCTCGGCCCGCTTACGCTCGGTAATGTCCCGGCTGATGCCCTGAATCCCTACTAGTTCACCGGCGGCGTTGAACATAGCATTGGATGTCGCTTCCGCCCAGACTGAGGTACCATCTTTATGAATGAATTCCAATTCAAGGCGGTGGGCTTTCAAGGGTTCACCGCTGGCGGCCTCAGCGATGATTTTTTGCGTATCCTCCCTGATGAGGGTCATGGAGGCCGGGGTGAGAGCCTTGTTAAGGCTTCGCGCCAGACATTCTGCCGGGGTAAATCCGCAGAGGCCTTCAACCGAAGGGCTGATGTAGGTCAGCTTTCCTGTCAGATCAACCGCCCAGATGGTATCACCGGCGTTTTCGGTGAGCAGACGGTAGCGCTCCTCGCACTCGGGTTCCGCAGGGGAGGGCTTTGGATTCTTCAAGGACTTCTCCTCGCCTAAGGTCTTTTTATCAGACTGTACTTATTTTCTATTTTCTTCCTATCTTCACAAAAATGCAACCCGATTTTTAACGATGGCGTCGTAACAGATTATTGCGGAGATCCTTACCCAGGAGAAAATGGCAATTCTTGAAAAAAGCAGGAAAATGATCTATTCTTTCATAAATCACAAAGGGATAATTGCGGCATTTGCTCGGCAGTCTGTCCCCGAGGATTAAAATTGCTGAAAAAGAAGTCTGCGGCAACGGAGGTGTTTCAGAAATGATTGACGGTAAGACCAAGGATACGGGGTCCTTCTCGCTGGTGACCTTTTGGGTTTGCTTCTCTGTCCTGTTGTGCAATCCTCCGAACGCCCACTCCCAGGATAAGCATGCGGGACCGGGCAGCCATAGCCTTGCAATCACCGTGAACGGCCTGGACCGGACCTACATCGTTCATGTTCCTGCAACTTACCAACCGCAAAGGCCTTCGCCACTGGTTATCATGCTTCACGGCGGCGGTGGCACCGCGAGAGCCGCCATGCGGGAGACGGAGTGGACGATGAAAGCTGAAACGGAAGGATTGCTGGCCGTCTTTCCCAACGCCATGGCTCGTGACCCGGCACAGCCGAGCAGCTTTGTCAGGAATCCTCAGCTCTGGAACGACGGTTCCGATCGGTTTTATCCCGGCCAGAAACCCCCGGACGATGTCGGCTTTATCGCCGCCATGCTTGATGATCTCTCCACCCGCTTCGCTCTGGACAAGCGGCGTGTTTTCGTCACCGGTTTTTCCAACGGCGCTTCCATGAGCTTTCTCGTCGGCGCGGCATTGTCTGATCGCATCGCCGCCATTGCCCCTGTCGCCGGTGCACTATGGTTCGATCCACCCCTGTTCAAGCACCCTGTCTCTCTGTGCTATATCACCGGCACGGCCGATCCATTGAATCCGATCGAAGGTGGCGTTCCGAAACTGGCAATTGGAGTCAGCGACAGGATCCGGGCGAAACCGAAACCACCTGTACGCGATTCGATCTTGAAGTGGGCCAGGGCGCTCAGTTGTCCCGCGGTGCCGGCCAGCCTATCCGAAGCCGACGGCGTGCGCATAGAAACCTACTCTCCCGGCCTGGGTAACGCTGAAGTCATCTATTTCGCGGTCGCCGGTCTGGGGCACACCTGGGCCGGGGGCAGGAGCTTCCTGCCGGAGAGCCTGGTAGGCAAGACATCGAACAAAATAAGGGCCACCGATGTCATTTGGGAGTTCTTCCGGAAGCACGAGCGGTAAGATATAGGGTCAGGTTGGAAGTATGCTTGCCTTTATTCTAAGCCTTTACCAGGATGACTCTAAGCTCTTCGGCCGTCAGTTGAATCGGATTCCCTTTCATACTGCTGGCCCCGGCGGCTTTTTTGATCAATTCCGGAAGGACTTCCGCCGTCACCCCAAAACGGGCCAAGGCCGGAATGTTGAACCTGGTGCATGTTTCCTGGACCCATTCAACACCCTCCAGGGCCT
>JACRBX010000021.1 GCA_016219225.1 Deltaproteobacteria bacterium | reverse complement strand
GGCATCCCCTCCGACATATTGCCCAAGATTTTTGACCCCTATTTTACCACCAAGCCCAAAGGAAGCGGCCTGGGGTTGGCCACGGTCTATTCCATCATTCACCGGCACGATGGAAGAATTTCCGTTGAATCAGAGGCTGACAGGGGAACTCTTTTTATTATTCATCTTCCTGCGGCTACCGGCCCCTGGAAGGAACAATCGGCAGCGGCTGAAAAAACTTTGTCGGGTTTCGGGAAAATACTGGTAATGGATGATGATCCTCTGGTAAACCAGGTAATAACCCAAATATTGGACAAGTTAGGCTATAAGGTGGAAATCACCTTTGACGGCCGGGAGGCCCTGGAAAAATATAAATCGGCGAAAAATTCAGGAACTCCTTTTGATGCCGTTATCATGGACCTGACTATCCCCGGGGGAATAGGGGGAAAAAGGGCCATCAAAAAATTATTGGAAATCGATCCCCAGGTAAAGGCCATCGTTTCCAGCGGCTATTCCGGTGATCCGGTATTATCCGAATTCGAGAAGTATGGATTTAAGGGCAGAGTCACCAAGCCATTCAGTATCGCTGCCTTGAGTGAAACCCTCTATCAGGTATTAAACCCTCAGGGTCCCGGGGGACGACACGAAGCGTAAAAATCTTTTTCAACCGGATCATCGGCCTCTGGCTGGCAGCGATTGAAACGATCACGGTCTCCAGATAATCCTGTTTAGGAACTCATAATTTTTACACCTTGTAAACTTCCGGTTTTCTAATTGCTGCCTCCCCTCTCCGATTAAATTTCTAATTACTTAAGATAGCTTGGATATTTATTTCACCGCTCAAGGCATAATTTTTGCTTAATAAATTTCCAAATTGAACGTCTAACAAATTTAAGAATTTATTGACTTAGCACGAAAGTAGATTTAAATCCCTTTCAATTCCCCTGTCACAAAGGGGGAGGCGGGGGATTTTCGTTCTCATGTCGCCCTCTTAGGACATGAGGGTTTACTGATCAGAAAGATTTGTCCAGGTGAGGATGATATAAATTTGTAGTATTTGCAATGGGAAAAACCTTCGCCAAGAAAAAGCAGCATCCCCCTTCAAGCAGTAAGGATCTCCTTTCCGGGATAAAAGCTATTCAGAAAAGTCTGGGCGACCTTTTGCAATCCATCCCCGGATGTCCCGATGAGGTTCAAAGGGACCTGTTCGTCCTGAGTGAAAATCTGCAAACTCAAGGTACTTTCCTGTCCGAAAAGTTCGCCAAATGCCAAGAACTGGAAAAGCAAGCACAGGAAGCCCTGCAAGAATCTGAACAAAGGTATCGGACCATCTTTGAAACCGCCGGGATCGCCATGGCGGTTATCGAGGAAGACGGGATTCTCTCCCAGGTCAATAATAAATTCGCAAAGATGGCGGGGTACGGGAAAAACGAATTGGAAGGGAAAAAGACCTGGCGGGATTTTATCGTTAAGGAGGATTTAAAAAGGCTTCAAGAATACCACCGCTTACGGACAATCGATCCCAAAGCCGCGCCCAGGAGCTATGAGGCCGGCGGCCTGGATAAATCAGGCAACCGGAAAAATTTGCTGATTACTATAGAGCGTTTTTCCGGAACCCAGCAAAGAATTGCCTCCTTCATGGACCTCACCGAACTTAAAAAAACTCAGGATTCGATTAAAAAAATGGCTGATGGTTACCGGACTCTTTTTAATCTGGCTAATGATGCTATTTTTGTCCTCCATCCTGACACCATGGTCATCCTTGACGTGAATCAGAAGACGTGCGAGCTATACGGATTTACCCTTGAAGAAGCTCGATTTCTGAAAATGGAGGACGTCAGTGACAACTCGCCGCCATATACCCCAACATCCGCCTTAACCTGGTTCAAGAAGGCCTTGACAGGGATTCCTGGCGTCGTCGAATGGAGGGCCAAAGATAAATCGGGACGCTTATTCTGGGTAGAGGTTTCCATGAAGCGCATTACTATTTTAGGAGACGAGCGTATCCTGGTTACGGTCAGAGACATCACCAAGCGCAAGCAACTGGAAGAACAGTTCCGGCAGGCCCAAAAAATGGAAGCCATCGGAAGACTGACCGCCGGCGTGGCCCACGACTTTAACAACCTGTTGACGGTGATCGCCGGTTATAGCGGGGTCATGCTCTCGAATCTCAAAAAAAATGATCCCTTGTTTCAGCCCTTGATGGAGATCAAAAAGGCCGGAGAAAAGGCCTCTTTGTTGACCCGACAATTGTTGGCTTTCGGACGGAAACAGGTACTCGCCCCCCGGATCATAGATCTCAACCGTATCGTCGAAAACATCGGAAAAATGATCGGCCGTATTATTGGTGAGGCCGTCGAGTTGGAAGTCCTCCTTGATCCAAATCCATTGCCTGTCTATATCGATATCGGACAGATGGAGCAGGTTATTATGAATCTGGCTATTAATGCCCGAGATGCCATGCCCAGGGGCGGAAAGCTTTTAATGCGCACCGCCGCCAAGGAAATTTCATCGAATACTTTTTGTAAAACTTGCGGCAATTTCTTTCACCCTGGCACCCACGTCACCATGTCCATTAAGGACACCGGTATCGGAATCGAACCTCATATCCAGCCTCTGGTCTTTGAGCCTTTCTTTACCACCAAGCAGGAAGGGAAAGGGAGCGGGCTGGGTCTTTCCATGATTCAGGGAATCATTCATCAAAGTGGAGGACATATTGATTTTTTTAGCCAGCCGAACCAAGGGACCATTTTCATCATATACCTTCCCAAAAGGGACCGGAAGCGGGCCGTTTTGTCAAATGATCCGGAAAAGAGATAAAGACATCCGATGGCCAGAATCCTGATTATTGACGACGAAAAACAGGTCTGCAAGATGTTTTCCTTGCTTGTCCGAAAAATGGGACACAAGGCCGTTTCGGCCTGTTCATTAAACGAAGGGCTCAAGGAGGTATCATCCCGGACATTTGATTTGGTTTTATTGGATATCCGGCTTCCGGATGGAAACGGTTTGGAAGCCCTGCCGAAAATTCGGGAAGCCCCTTCTTCCCCTGAAGTGATCATCATTACCGGACTCGGGGACCCGGATGGAGCGCAATTGGCCATTAAAAACGGGGCCTGGGATTATATTGAGAAACCCTCCTCATTAGAAAAAATGACCCTACCGATTACCAGGGCACTTCAATACCGGGCGGAAAAAAAAGGGCCTCATGATATCAAAGTGTTAAAAAGAGAAGGGATTATCGGGGACAGCCCTTTGATGCAGTCCTGCCTTGACCTTCTGGCCCAGGCGGCCGGCAACAAGGCCAATGTTTTAATCGAGGGAGAAACCGGAACGGGGAAAGAGCTTTTTGCCCAGGCCATCCATGACAACAGCAGCCGGGCCAAGAAGGATTTTGTGGTGGTGGACTGCGCCTCCCTGCCCACGACCTTAATTGAGAGCACTCTCTTCGGATATGAGAAAGGGGCCTTTACCGGTGCGGATCAGAGCCACGAAGGATTGATCAAACAGGCGGATGGGGGGACCCTCTTTCTGGATGAAATCGGAGAGCTGCCCTACTCCTGTCAAAAGGCCTTTCTTCGGGTCCTTCAAGAACATCGATTCCGTCCTATCGGAAGAAAAAGGGAAATCGAAAGTGACTTTCGTTTGGTGGCGGCTACCAATCAAAATCTGGAAGAGCTGGTAAAACAAGGACGTTTTCGAAAGGATCTCTTTTTTCGAGTCCGGTCTTTGACTATCGAACTGCCGCCCCTCAGGAAACGCGTTGAGGATATTAAGGATATCTTCCTGTACTACCTGCCCCGGCTTTCTGAAAAATATGGTCAGAAAAAAAAAGGTTTTTCTCCGGACTTTTTTGAAGCGCTGCACCACTATGAATGGCCAGGTAATATCAGGGAATTTATCAGTGCCCTGGAGGTCGGCCTCAGCGCCTTGAAGAAAGACCCCATCCTTTATCCCATCCATCTGCCGGCTTATATCCGGATCGGGCTTGCCCAGAAATCCCTGGCCGACAGAAAAGAAGTCCAAATGGAGACTCATCAGGAAACGCTTGATCAAAAAAGGATTTTACCCTTAAAAAAGGTACGGGAGGCTGCCGAAAAACAATACTTAAGAAGACTGTTGATCCATACCTCAAAAAACATAAAAAAGGCCTGCCAATTATCCGGTTTGTCCCGTTCACGGTTCTATGCCCTTTTAAAAAAACACAATCTTTTCTAACAGGTTTTTCCCTTTTTCAGGACATAATCCTTTTTTCAGGACCCAAAAATACCAAAATAAAAATCGGCTGTCCTTTATTCTTTTCACAGACTGCATCTGGAGTTCAAAAAGGAGCAGGCATCCTTTCTGAAAACCGAGGGCGTTAATATTTCCAACTAATTTAAAATATTTTGTTATTTATTTATCATCGATTATGCGAATAGATTTCGGGTTTTATAAGATCATAAAATTCCCTTATTTTTAATAAAATATTATTTTAATCTCCTCTGGCATAAATATTGAATAAATAGACATTTTTGTTTAAGTACTCGTACAATTTTGAAATTTGTTTATCTTAAGGAGGAGGTCATGGGTCTGGCTGAAATGAGGCTTGGGGCACGGATGGGGATCGGATTTGGCTTGGTTTTATTTTTACTGGTAATCATTTCTTTGATCGGTATTTCCCGTTTGAACCGGATGTACGGGTATCTGGATGATATTGTCCATGACAAAAATCAAAAAATTTTTCTGGCCAATGAAATGGACCGGCAGATGAATATCGTGGCTCGGGCTGTGCGCAATATCGCCTTGAGCAACGAAAACGATTTCAGGCAAAAGGAAAAAGAAAGGATCAACCGGGCCAGGGAAAAGTTCCATGAAGATTTCGATAAACTTTTCCGGACGGTTAAATCGGAAAAGGGCAAGGAGATCCTGGGCAAGATTAAAGATTCTCAACAAAAAATCGATCCTTTAATTAATAAGGCCGTGGATTTCGGTCTCTCTAATAAAGGCCAGGAAGCCGGCGAAGTACTCATGAAAGAAGTGCGGGGACCCCAGGGACAATTATTGGAGGCCATCGATGCTTTGGTGACCTTCCAGAATGAAAACAGTAAAAAAATGGCTGATGAGGCAGAGAGGGTCTTTTATGCCGTCCGGCTGATGATGGTCATTTTGGGGGGTTCAGCTTTGATCCTGGGGGGCTTAATCGCATTTTTTCTGACTCGCAGCATAACCAAACCGATCAATCGTGTGGTGGAAGGCATTAAAGACGGGGCGTCGCAGGTGGCCACAGCTTCCGGTCAGGTGGCTTCGGCCAGCCAGTCCTTGGCCGAAGGGGCCTCAGAGCAAGCGGCCGGCCTGGAAGAAACCTCTTCCTCCATGGAGGAAATGGCGTCCATGACCAAACAGAACGCCGAAAATGCCAATCAGGCCAACACCCTGATGACGGATACCGGCCGGGTGATGGAGGAGGCTAATCAGGCCATGAAAGATCTGAATAAATCCATGCAGGAAATTTCCCGGGCCGGTGAAGAAACCGGAAAGATTATCAAAACTATAGACGAGATAGCCTTTCAGACCAATCTGTTGGCCTTGAATGCGGCCGTCGAGGCCGCCCGGGCCGGAGAAGCAGGGGCCGGATTTGCCGTGGTGGCCGATGAAGTAAGGAACCTGGCCCTCCGGGCTGCGGAAGCGGCAAAAAATACGGCTGTCTTAATCGAAGACACGGTCAAAAAAGTTGGTAATGGCTCAGGAATAGTCATCAAGACCAATGATTCCTTTAAAAGAGCTGCCGAAAGAGCCCACAAGGTACAGGGGCTGATCGCCGAGATCGCCGCCGCCTCTCAAGAACAAGCCCAAGGGATCGAACAGATCAATAAAGCGGTTTCTGAAATGGATAAGGTAATTCAGCAAACAGCAGCTAATGCTGAAGAATCGGCCTCTGCTTCGGAAGAATTGAACAGCCAGGCCGGGGAGATGAACCAATTTGTAAAGGAGTTGATAATGATTATTAACGGAAAAGGAAATGCCCGGAAACCCATAAGGATCGACCATCCTCAAACGCTAAAAAATCGCAATGAATTACGGGAAGTTCCCGAAAGAAAGGAGATTCCAGAAAGTTGGCCCGGGAATTACCGGAAAAGGAAACCCCTGGGTCAGACCACCGGCCAAGGCCAGGAAGTCCGGCCCGATCAGGTGATCCCTTTTGAGGAAAAAGAATTTAAAGAGTATTAATCCATGAAAGATCCAAAATTTTCACAAAAGATCCCCTGGTCTCTGATTCTTATATTTTTGCTTCTCTCTCTGGGAATTACCCTGGCCGGATATCTATATTACATAGAACAAAAGGGGCATTTTAAAAGGG
Source organism: Deltaproteobacteria bacterium (assembly GCA_016219225.1). Classification (NCBI taxonomy): domain Bacteria; kingdom Pseudomonadati; phylum Myxococcota; class Myxococcia; species Deltaproteobacteria bacterium. Next base: position 1,676 of record JACRBX010000021.1, on the reverse strand, counting down.
AAAAAGGCGAAGAACTCTCGGCCATCGCCGATTTAAAGGTCAATCAAATCATCAATTGGCGCCGGGAGCGTATGGGAGATGCCGCTCTGGTCCTGGGGAATTCTACGATCGGCCGAAGGGTACAACGGTTTCTCTCCGGAGATTCCAACCCTGAAATAAAGGAAGAGATCCAGGCCTGGATATCTTCTCTTCAACACAACCAGTATGATAACATCCTTCTCCTCGACTTGAAGGGAAGGGTCCGTTACTTCGTTCCCAAAAAGGAGAAGGAGATCGGTCCCGATGCCAGGCAGTTGACCCTGGAGGCCGTCAAAACTAAAAAGGCCATCCTCTCCGATCTTTACCAAAGTAAAATTTCCGAGGCCCTGCGGCTAAGTCTGCTTGTCCCCATTCTTAACCGGGAAGGATCCACCCTGCAGCCGGTTGGGGTACTTCTTTTAAGAATAGACCCTTACCGCTTTCTTTATCCCTTTATCCGGTCCTGGCCTACTGCCAGTCGGACCGGTGAATCCATCCTTTTTTGCCGCCAGGGGGAAGAATTTGTTTTTTTAAATGAATTACGTCATTATCGGGAATCAGCCCTGTCCTTTCGGTTATCTACAGGGGATAGAAGGTCTTCCGGGTTATGGGCCGTCTACCAGGGAAGGGGTGTTGTTGAAGACCTGGATTACGGGGGAAAACCGGTTTTATTAGCCGGGCGGTCCATCCCGGATTCCCCCTGGTTTTTAATCACCAAGGAGGATGCCGAAGAAGTCTATGCCCCTTTAAAGGAACGGGCCTGGATGGTCGCCCTCTTGATAATCTTGATGATCCTGGCAGCCGGGGTGAGCCTGGGGCTTATCTGGCGTCATCAACGGTCTGTTTATTATCGGAATCAATATCAGGGGGAATTGGAGCGTCAGGCCCTGACCCAGCATTACCTTTATCTGACCAAGTATGCCAATGATATCATCCTGCTCACCGATCAGGATCATCAGATTATCGAGGTCAACGATCGGGCCTTGTCGGCTTATGGATATTCCAAAGAGGAATTTCTCGGTCTGAAGGCCAAAGAGATGCGTTCATTGAATTCCAAACTCCTTTATGAACAACAATTGGAACAGTTTGAAGATCACAAGGGAATGATATATGAAACGATCCATCGACGGAAAGATGGAACCGAATTTCCGGTGGAGATCAGCTTTCGTTCCATGGATATTGAGGGGGTGAAGTACCATCAGGCCATTATCCGGGATATTACCGAACGCAAAAAGGCCGAATCCGCCCTGGCTAACGAAAAGGAACGGCTGGCCGTGACACTCCGGTCCATTGGGGATGGCGTGATTACAACGGACCTGAAAGGAAACATCGTTTTAATAAACCGAATCGCCGAAGAATTAACCGGTTGGTCCCAGAAAGAAACCGCCGGCCGGCCTTTGGAAGAATGCTTTTATATCATCAATGAAAGGACCCGGGAGCGCCGGGAAAACCCGGTGGAAAAGGTGATCAAAACCGGCGGTATTGTGGAATTGGCCAATGGAACGGTGCTGATAAGCAAAGACCAACGAGAACGGATTATCGCCGACAGCGGGGCACCTATTCGGGATCAAAAAGGGGAAATCCTGGGGGTGGTTTTGGTCTTCCGGGATATCACCGAGAAAATCAAACTGGAAGAAGAACTTGCTAAAGCCGAAAAG
>JACRBX010000020.1 GCA_016219225.1 Deltaproteobacteria bacterium | reverse complement strand
TCAGAAAATCACGGATTTTCTTGTCTTCCTGAATCAACTGTGCGAATTCTTTATCAGCAAACCACCTGGAATTCCAGTCCTTGTTTAAAACCAACCGGAATCCTTTTGGATGTGTCTTTTGTCCCAAACCGACCTCCTTGTCCTTAAACTTCTGCTAAAAAAACTGTAATATGGCTGGTCCTTTTTAATATGGGGGTTGCCCGCCCCATGGCTCTCGGCATAAAGCGTTTTAGAGTCGGACCGCTATCGACCAGAACCGTTTTGACTACCAGGGTATCGATATCGACTTTATTCTGTTCGGCATTGGCTACTGCTGAGTGCAAAACCTTTTGAAGGATCCGGGCACTTTTTTTGGGCATAAACTGCAGAATGGAAATGGCTTCTTCCACTTTTTTCCCTTTGATGGTCGGTATGATCACCTGGACCTTACGAGGCGCTATCCGGATATATTTGGCCTGGGCTTTTGTTTCCATGGATTTACCCTTTCCTACTTGGATTTTCCTTTAACCGCAGTCTTTTTGTCTCCGGAATGGGAATAAAATGTCCTGGTGGGAGAGAACTCACCCAATTTGTGCCCAACCATATTTTCGGTAACATAAACCGGTATAAATTTTTTCCCGTTATGGACCGCGAAGGTCAGGCCCACAAATTCGGGCAGGATGGTTGAACGTCTGGACCAGGTTTTAATCACTTTTCGGCTCTTGGCCTCCTGGGATTCCTCAACTTTTTTCAATAAAGGTCCATCGACATAAGGCCCTTTTTTTAATGAACGTGCCACCTATACCCCCCATTCAATTGCGGATTTCGGATTTCGGATTTCGGAATCCAATTTTCATTCCCCAATCCAAATTCGTTTATTCGCATGGCGGATTTTAGATCGGCGATTGCGGCCTTATCCCTGTTATTCCGCAATCCGCAATCCACAATCCGCAATTGGTTATTGTGTTTTTCTCTTTTTAACGATCAGGCGATCACTCGCCTTTTTCTTCCGGGTCTTGAATCCTTTGGTCGGTACCCCCCAAGGGGTTACCGGATGACGGCCCCCGGAGGATTTGCCCTCTCCCCCCCCATGGGGATGATCCACCGGATTCATAGCTACCCCGCGCACTTTGGGTCTTTTACCCAGCCACCGGCTCCGGCCGGCCTTTCCCAGGGTGATCCTTTCATGCAAAAGATGGCCGCACTGTCCGATGGTCGCCCGGCAGGTCAGTAAAACCTTGCGCACTTCGCCGGAGGGGAGCTTGATTTGCCCGTATTTGTCTTCTTTGGCCATCAATTGGGCATAGGTCCCGGCGCTACGCGCCATTTGCCCGCCGCAACCAGGCCTTAATTCGATATTGTGGATAGTCGTACCCAGAGGGATATTGGCGATGGGCAAAGCGTTGCCGGGCTTAATATCGGCCCGGACACTGCTGATCACCCGATCCCCCACCCGGAGATGATTGGGGGCCAGGATATAGCGCTTTTCACCATCGACATAATGCAGTAAGGCGATCCGGGTGGAGCGATTGGGATCGTATTCTATTCCGGCCACTTTGGCCGGGATGTCTATTTTTTCCCGTTTAAAATCAATCCGGCGATATTGGCGTTTATGCCCGCCCCCCTGATGCCGACTGGTAATGCGGCCGTTATTATTTCTCCCGCCGGTCCGCGGCAAGGGTTCGATCAAACCCCGCACAGGCGTCCCGCCGGTGATTTCATCGAAGGTATCAAAAGTCTGAAAGCGCCTGCCTGCCGAGGTAGGCGTGCATGTTCTAATGGCCATATCTATTCTCCCTTACCAAGGTCCTGGTCATCGCTATTATAAATTCTCAATGGCTTCTCCCGGCGCCAGCCGGACCAAGGCCTTCTTCCAGTCTGCGGTTCGTCCGACCTTCTTCCCGATGCGCTTTTTCTTGCCTTCCTGTTGCAGGAGATTGACCCGTTCCACCTTAACCTTGAACAGGGTCTGAACGGCCATCTTGACCTCCGAACGATTGGCCCGACGGTCCACCTCAAAGGCTACCTCGTTAAACGCTTCTTTCTTGCGGGTGCTCTTTTCCGTTAACAAGGGCCTTTTTATAATTTGAAACATATCTTTCATTGGCCTAAGGCCTCCTCAATGATCGGAATACTGGGTTTAAGCAGGACCAGGTGCTCATAGCGTAACAGATCATAGACGTTCATTCCCTTGGCCCGGAGGACCTTCACCCCATTCACATTTCGGGCCGATTTTTCCAAGTTCAGGTTTTCCTGATCGGTAATGATCAAGGTCTTTTTTAAATGCAGGGCATCCATGACCTGATGGAATTTTTTGGTCTTGATTTCTTCCAGTTGGAAATGGTCCAGGACCGTCAGTTGTTCGCCCTGCCATTTGGAAGACAAGGCCATTTTCAGAGCCAATTTCTTAACTTTTTTATTAACCTTCATCTCATAGGTCCGAGGTTTTGGCCCGAAAACAATCCCCCCCTTTCGCATCAACGGGGAAGTCCTGCTGCCCTGTCTGGCCCGGCCGGTCCCTTTTTGACGATGGGGTTTCTTGCCGCCCCCACGGACCTCGGACCGCCCCTTGGTTGAGGAAGTTCCGGCCCTCTGATTGGTTTGACAGACCGAGACGATATGATGGAATATATGGGGATTGACCTCTCGGTTAAAGATCTCGTCCTTTAGAAAAAGTTCTTCCACCTTTTCCCCGGAGAGGTTATACACAGTTACGGTCGGCATACTTTTTTCCTTAAGGCTTTTAAATTAAATTTCTTGTTAATCCTTCATGCCCCCCTGGGAGACCACGAAGCATGAAAACGGGGTTGTTGCAATCCGCATTCCGAAATCCGCATTCCAAAATCCGATCGGTCATTGTTTATAAATGGCCACCAGGTTATTACGGCACCCGGGCACGGCCCCTTTGACAATCAGTAAATTTTGTTCCGGTCGTATATCTACAATCGAAAGGTCTAATATGCTCACCTGGCGATTCCCCATCTGACCGGGCATCTTTTTGCCTTTCATGACCCGGGAAGGGTAGGCACTGGAGCCGATGGAGCCGGGGACCCGATGGGAGGTACACCCATGGGTATCCTTACCGCCCGAAAAGCCCCAACGCTTGACCACACCGGCGAAGCCTTTCCCTTTGCTGGTCCCGCTGACCTTAACCTTTTCCCCGATTTGAAAGATGTCGACCCGGACTTCGTCACCCACCTGATAGGGATTGTCGCCCGAGGCCTGAAATTCCTTAAGATGGGTCAAGGGGTTAAGCCCTTTCTTTTTAAAATGCCCTCCCTGGGGCTTATTGACCGCTTTGGGTTTGGCCGGGACAAATCCTAATTGATAGACCGCGCCCTGAGGTTTGTCTCCTTTTTTCTGGATCACCACACAGGGTCCGGCCTCAATGACCGTCACGGCTACCGATTTCCCCTCTTCGAAAAACATACGGGTCATTCCCAACTTTTTTCCTAAGATCCCTTGCATCATGAGCTTTCCCTTATAATTTTATCTCGACATCCACCCCGGCCGACAGATCCAGCTTCATTAAAGCATCAACGGTGGCCTGGGTAGGTTCTAAGATATCCAATAAGCGTTTATGGGTCCGGACTTCAAATTGTTCCCTGGATTTTTTGTCCACATGGGGGGACCTCAGAACACAAAATTTCTGTATCATGGTCGGCAAGGGAATCGGCCCCGCCACCCGCGCCCCGGTCCTTCGGGCTGTTTCCACAATCTCGACCGCTGATTGGTCCAATAGTTTATGGTCAAAAGCCCTGAGTTGGATCCGTATTTTTTGGCTGGTCATCATAAGACTTCCTCATTATTTAAGTATCCAGGAGCCAGGAGTCAGAATCCAGAAGGATTCTTCTCCCCCGGTTTTTTCATTCTGAATTCTGGCTTCTGAATTCTGAATTCTTTATTATTCGAGAATCTCGGAGATAACGCCGGCGCCGACCGTTCGGCCCCCTTCCCGGATGGCAAAACGAAGTTCCTTCTCCATGGCAATCGGGGTGATTAGAGACACCTCCACCGATACATTGTCCCCGGGCATCACCATCTCCACCCCTTCCGGTAGGGTCGTCACTCCCGTCACATCCGTCGTCCGAAAATAAAACTGCGGCCGATATCCATTAAAAAACGGCGTGTGCCGGCCCCCTTCTTCCTTGGCCAATATATAGGCCTCGGCCTTAAACTTGGTATGCGGCGTGATGCTCCCGGGTTTGGCCACTACCTGACCCCGCTCCACGTCATCCCGTTTCGTACCCCGCAGCAACAGCCCCACGTTGTCCCCGGCCTGTCCCTGGTCCAACGTTTTGCGAAACATCTCCACCCCGGTACAGATCGTCTTGGCCGTCGGCCTGATCCCGATAATCTCCACTTCTTCCCCGACCTTGATCTGCCCCCGTTCCACCCGGCCCGTCACCACCGTCCCACGGCCCGAGATGCTGAATACATCCTCCACCGGCATCAAAAACGGCTTCTCGATATCCCGCACCGGCTCCGGTATAAACTTGTCCACCGCATCCATCAATTCCAGGATGGGCTTGCAGTTGTTACACTCCTCTTTCCCGCAGCCGCATTCCAGGGCCTTCAAGGCCGATCCCTTGACGATCGGTAGATCGTCCCCGGGAAATTCATATTTCGTCAACAACTCCCGGAGCTCCAATTCCACCAACTCGATCAGCTCCGGATCATCCACCATGTCCACCTTGTTCAAAAATACCACCACATACGGCACCCCAACCTGCCGGGCCAGTAATATATGCTCCCTCGTCTGCGGCATCGGACCATCATCGGCCCCCACAACCAGAATCGCTCCGTCCATCTGCGCCGCACCCGTGATCATGTTCTTGATATAGTCCGCATGCCCAGGACAATCCACATGCGCATAATGCCGGTTCTTCGTCTCGTACTCCACATGCGCCGTCGCTATCGTGATCCCCCGCTCCTTCTCCTCCGGCGCCTTGTCTATCTGATCAAACGGTACATAATTCGCCATCCCGCTCTTCGATAAACATAACGTGATCGCCGCCGTCAACGTCGTCTTCCCATGATCTATATGCCCTATCGTCCCTACATTCACATGCGGCTTCGTCCGCTCAAATTTCTTCTTCGACATCTCCGCCTCCCCTTGGTTAAATTAAATCCTTTTTTTATCTTTAATAAGAGATTCGAAAACGGATTGAGGAACCTTCTGATACTGGGAAAACTGAAGGGTAAATGTGGCTCGGCCCTGGGTTAAGGATCGTATATTGGTGGCATAGCCGAACATTTCGGCCATCGGGGCCTGACCCCGCACGATGCGGGCCTTTCCCCGGCTCTCCAAACCTAAGATCTTCCCCCTGCGGGAATTCAAATCCCCCATGACTTCTCCGATAAATTCTTCGGGAGTCACGATTTCCACTTCCATGATTGGTTCCAGTAAGACGGCCTTGGCCTTGGCCGCCGCTTCTTTAAAGGCGATGGATCCGGCGAATAGAAAAGCCCGTTCCGAGGAATCGACCTCATGAAAGGTGCCGTCCACCAGTCTGACCCCGATATCCACCATAGGGTATCCGGCCAGTCCGCCACCTTCCATGGCCTCAATGATTCCTTTTTCCACGGCCGGGATATATTCCTTGGGGATCGCACCCCCGACAATCTTATTTTCAAACAAAAAACCGGCTCCGGCTTCCCGGGGATAGACTTCAAGCCAAACATGGCCGTATTGCCCCCGCCCGCCGCTCTGCCGGATATACTTCCCCTCGGCCTTGACTTCCCGGGTAATCGTCTCTTTATACGCCACCTGGGGTTTTCCGATATGGGCGCCGACATGGAACTCCCGGGTCAGTCGGTCGACAATAATCTCCAGATGCAATTCCCCCATGCCGGAGATGATGGTTTGTCCGGTCTCCTCGTCGGTATGGACCTTAAAGGAAGGGTCTTCGGCGGCAACCCGTTGCAGGGACAAGCCCAATTTGTCCAAGTCGGCCTTGCTTTTCGGTTCAATAGCTATGGAGATGACCGTCTCGGGGATATCGACCGATTCCAGCAAAAGAGGGGCCTGAAGGTCGCAAAGGCTGTCGCCGGTGGTCGTATTTTTCAGACCCACGATGGCCACAATGTCTCCGGCCTGCGTCTCTTTAATCTCTTCCCGCTGATTGGCATGCATTTTCAGCAGGCGGCCGATCTTTTCCTTCCTGCCCTTATTGACATTCAGAACACTGTCGCCGGAAGCCAGACGGCCGGAGTAGACCCTCAAAAAGGTCAAATGGCCCACATAGGGATCAGACATGAGTTTGAAGGCCAGACCGGTAAAAGGGGCGTCTTCGTCGGCCTGTCGTTCTTCTATTTCACCGGAAGGGGTTTTCCCCTCAATAGGGGGAACATCGGTTGGGGCCGGCAGATAGCGGATAATGGCGTCCAGGAGTGGCTGGACCCCTTTATTCTTAAAGGCCGAGCCGCAGAAGACGGGGACCACCTTCTGATCGATGGTAGCCCGACGTAAGGCCTGGACGATCGTTTTTTCCGGAACGTCTTCGCCGGCCAGATAGGCTTCCATAATCGCGTCATCAGTATCGGCCAGGGCTTCAATCAACTTTTGCCGATGGAGGGCCACTATTTCTTTCAAGGCCTCCGGGACAGGCTCGGATTCCAGGGTCTTTCCCAGGCTGGCCTCATTGAAAGAATAGGCCTTCTGATCGATCAGATCCACAATACCCTGGAAGGATTCCTCTTTGCCCAGGGGCCACTGTACAAACACCGGATTGGCCCCCAACCGTTCTTCGATCATTTTTAAACAGCGTTCGTGATCGGCCCCGACCCGATCCATTTTGTTGATAAAGGCCAGTCTCGGAATCTTATAGCGATCGGCTTGCCGCCAGACCGTTTCGGATTGAGGCTCCACACCGGCCACGGCGTCAAAAACCGCTATGGCCCCATCCAGGACCCGGAGGCTCCGTTCGACCTCGATAGTGAAATCCACATGGCCCGGCGTATCGATGATATTGATCCGATGATCCTTCCAGAAACAGGTCGTCGCGGCCGAAGTGATCGTAATCCCCCGTTCCTGTTCCTGCTCCATCCAGTCCATAACGGCCGACCCATCGTGAACCTCCCCCATCTTATAAGAGACCCCGGTATAGTAAAGGATCCTTTCAGTCGTGGTGGTTTTTCCGGCGTCTATATGGGCCATAATCCCTATATTCCGAATCCGTGATAATGAAACCTTTTCAGACAAAAAATGACTCCGTTTCCCTTTTCAAACATACCCTGCGTCACCGGTTACCAGCGGTAGTGGGCAAAGGCCTTGTTGGCCTCAGCCATCTTATGGGTATCTTCTTTCTTTTTGATGGCCGATCCTCGATTATTGGCCGCGTCCAACAACTCCCCGGCCAGTTTGCCTTCCATGGTCTTTTCAGAGCGGGCCTTGGCGTAATTGATGACCCACCGGATGCTCAAAGAAAGCCTCCGGCCGGATCGGACTTCTACCGGAACCTGATAGGTAGAGCCCCCCACCCTTCGGGATTTGACCTCAATCACCGGCTTGACATTATCGATAGCCTTTTCGAATATCTTGATCGGCTCTTCTTCGGTCTTCTTGGCAATCAAATCCAGGGAGCGATAAAGGATTGACTCCGCGGTACTCTTTTTCCCCTGGCGCATCAAAGAATTGACGAACTTGGCCACCAGCGGACTGTGATGTTTGGGATCAGGCAAGATTCCCCGGTGTATGACTTCTCTTTTCCTCGGCATTCCGACCTCTTTTTTATTTTTATAATGATCAGCAGATGGATTATTCTGATGCTTTTTTCTTCAACCATTCCGCATTCCGCAAACCGAAATACGGAATCGAATATTATTATTTGGGTCGCTTGGCCCCGTATTTGGATCGGCTGTTTTTCCGATCCGCCACTCCGATGGAGTCCAGGGTGCCTCGAATAATATGATACCGAACGCCCGGCAGGTCCTTAACCCGCCCCCCTCGAATTAAAACCACGGAGTGTTCCTGCAGATTATGTCCGATCCCCGGGATATAGGTCGTCACCTCCATACCATTGGTGAGACGTACCCGGGCCACTTTCCGAAGGGCCGAATTGGGCTTTTTAGGGGTCGAGGTATAAACACGAATGCACACCCCCCGCTTTTGGGGACATCCTTTTAAAGCCGGTGCCGTATTCTTCTTCTTGACTTTTTCCCTGCCCTGGCGAATCAACTGATTAATGGTGGCCATAAAACTCCTGCTCGTTTTTTATATAGGGTCTAAACACCTGAAATCTAAAAATCAAAATATATAAACTGTTTTTCATGAATTGTCAATCTTTTTTTCGGAGCCTTCTTCAATTTGAGGCAAAAGGATCTTACGATAAACGGGCATGCCCGACCCGGCCGGGATCAAACGTCCCATGATGACATTTTCTTTAAGCCCTCTCAGGAAATCCTTCTCCCCGGCGATACAGGTATCGGTTAGAACCTTGGTAGTTTCCTGGAAAGAAGCGGCCGAGATAAAGCTGTCGGTCGATAGAGAGGCTTTGGTAATGCCCTGGAGCACCGCTTCGGCCTGGGCCGGTCTGGCCCCCCTGGCTATGATCTCCTGGTTCCTTTGGGTAAAGACCTGTCGCTCCACCTGGTCTCCCACCATATAATCCGTGTCTCCGGGGTCTTTGATTCGTACTTTCCGGAGCATCTGCCGGACGATTACCTCGATATGCTTATCATTGATCTTGACCCCTTGAAGTCGATAAACCTCCTGGACTTCATTGACCAGATATTTGGCTAATTCCTTAATCCCGCTGACGCTCAGGATATCATGGGGATTGGCCGAACCATCCATTAAGGGTTCGCCGGCCAGAATGACATCCCCTTCCTGAACGCTGACATGTTTGCCTTTGGGGATCAGGTATTCTTTGGCATCACCCACCTCAGGGGTAATGATGACCTTCCTTTTCCCCTTGGTATGTTTCCCGAAAGAAACCACCCCGTCGATTTCGGTGATCACGGCATGTTCTTTGGGTTTACGCACCTCAAAGAGTTCGGCCACCCTGGGCAGACCGCCGGTAATATCCTTGGTCTTGGTGGTTTCTCTGGGGATCTTGGCGATCACATCGCCGGCCAGCACCGGATCCCCTTCCGAGACCATGATAATGGCCCCGATAGGCAGGAGATACCGGGAAAAGGAATTGGTATCCGGCAGCCGGGCTGTTTTCCCGCTCTCGTCTTTAATGGAAATGCGTGGCCGGACCTCGGCATCCCGATATTCGACAATGACCCGGCTGGATTTCCCGGTAACCACGTCCCGCCGTTCCTCCATGGTCGCCCCTTCGGTGATATCCCCGAATTTGACCCTCCCGGAAACGGCGGTAATAATCGGGATGGTAAAGGGGTCCCAATTGGCCAGCAAGGTCCCGGCCTTGATCATTTGATGGTCTTTGACCTTAAGTAAAGTCCCATAAATAAGGGGATAGCGCTCCCGCTCCCGATTCTTTTCATCCAGGACACAAATTTGTCCATTCCGGTTCATAACGACCAGGTCTCCGTCGCGATTCTGGACGGTATGGAGCTGGACAAATTGGGCCTTGCCTTCGGTCCTGGAATGCAGGGTGGTCTGTTCACCCCGTTTGCTGGCCACACCACCGATATGGAAGGTCCGCATGGTCAACTGGGTCCCCGGTTCCCCGATGGACTGGGCGGCGATAATACCGATGGCCTCACCGATATTGACCTGTTTCCCGTAAGCCAGATCCCGGCCATAACATTTGGCACAAACCCCCCGGGCGCTTTGACAGGTCAAAACCGACCGGATCAGGACCTTCTCAATGCCGGCATCTTCAATCCGTTCCACTGCCGCTTCATCGATTTCGCTGCCTCCCGGCACCAAGACCTCATCGGTAAAAGGATCCCTGATATCTTCCAGGGTCACCCGGCCCAAAACGCGTTCCCCGATAGGCTGGATCACCTCTCCGGCCTCCCGAAGGGATTCGACAAAAATCCCATCGATGGTTCCGCAATCTATTTCATTGATGATGACATCCTGGGAGACATCCACCAGCCGCCGGGTCAGGTATCCTGAATTGGCTGTTTTAAGGGCCGTATCGGCCAACCCCTTCCTGGCCCCATGGGTGGAAATAAAATACTCCAGGACGCTTAATCCTTCGCGGAAATTGGCCCGAATCGGCGTCTCAATGATCTCCCCCGAAGGTTTGGCCATCAAACCACGCATTCCGGCCAACTGCCTCATCTGGTCCTTGCTCCCCCGGGCCCCGGAATCGGTCATCATAAAAATAGGGTTGAAACTGGGGACCTGGAGTTCCTTATGGTCCGGACCGATCGACACTTCCGAGCCCATAACCTGCATCATCTTCTGGGCCACGTCTTCACTGGCCCTGGCCCAGATATCGACCAGTTTATTATATTTCTCTCCATCGGTAATCAGGCCGTCGGTATATTGTTTCTCGACTTTACGTACCTCTTCTTCGGCCTTTCTGAGGATCTCCTTTTTTTGAGGAGGGATCTTCATATCCGAGACGGAAATCGAAATCCCCGACAAGGTGGCATAATGGTAACCGACATCTTTTAAACGGTCGGCCAAGAGAACGGTTTGCTTGATACCGGCCTTTCGATAACATTCATCGATTAGTTTTCGAACCTCTTTTTTGGTCATTACCCGGTTGATACGGTCAAAAGGGATCATAGGGGGCAATACTTCCCCTAAAAGCATCCTTCCCACTGTGGTATCCACCAACTGTCCGTTTAAACGGACCTTGATCCGGGCCTGCAGTTCCACCTCACCGGCGTCATAGGAGATGCGTACTTCCTCGGGCCCATAAAATATCTTGCCGTTTCCTTTGGCAAACATCCGGTCCCGGGTCATATAATACAGCCCCAGAATGATGTCCTGGGAGGGGACGATGATCGGTTCTCCATTGGCCGGTGAAAGGATATTGTTGGTGGACATCATCAAGACCCGGGCCTCGATCTGGGCTTGGATGGACAAAGGAATGTGGACGGCCATCTGGTCACCGTCAAAATCGGCGTTAAAGGCCGTACAGACCAGGGGATGCAGTTGGATGGCCTTCCCCTCCACCAGAATCGGTTCAAAGGCCTGGATGCCCAGGCGATGCAAGGTCGGCGCCCGGTTGAGCAATACCGGGTATTCGCGGACCACTTCATCCAGGGTATCCCAAACCTCCGGGGTTTCCTTCTCTACCATCTTTTTGGCTGTTTTAATGGTCGTGACATAACCCTTCTCTTCCAGTCGCTGATAGATAAAGGGCTTAAATAATTCCAGGGCCATCTTTTTAGGCAATCCGCACTGGTGCAGGCGCAGATTCGGTCCGACGACGATCACCGACCTCCCGGAATAATCGACCCGCTTCCCTAAAAGGTTTTGTCGGAACCGCCCTTGCTTTCCTTTCAGCATATCGCTTAAGGACTTCAAAGGTCGTTTGTTGGTCCCGGTGATGACCTTACCCCTTCTCCCATTATCAAAAAGGACGTCTACGGCCTCCTGAAGCATCCGTTTCTCGTTCCGGATAATGATATCCGGGGCATTGAGTTCCAGGAGCCGCTTGAGACGATTATTCCGGTTGATGACCCTTCGATAAAGGTCATTCAGATCGGAAGTGGCAAACCGGCCACCATCCAAAGGGACCAGAGGTCTCAAGTCCGGGGGTAAAACCGGGATGACATTCATAACCATCCATTCGGGACGGTTTCCTGAATCCTTGAAGGCATCAACGACCTTGAATCTCTTGATATACTTTTTCTTTTTCGCCTCGGAATGGGTTTTTTGGGCTTCTTCCCGCAAGGTTATGGATTCGGCCTCCAGATCCAGATTTTTCAGAAGGAGTTGGATAGCTTCAGCCCCAATCCCGGCCACCACCCGATCCCCGAATTCTTCCTTGATCTGGCGGAAACGCTCTTCGGAAAACAGGCTTCGAACCGGCAAAGAGGGTTCCTTGGACTCTAAGACGATATAGGCCTCAAAATAAAGAACCTTTTCCAATTCTTTCAGGGTAAGATCCAGGAGGGTCCCGATTTTGCTTGGGAGACTCTTCAGAAACCAGATGTGGGCCACCGGACTGGCCAGTTCAATATGCCCCATCCGTTCCCGGCGGACTTTGGATTGGATCACCTCGACCCCGCATTTTTCACAGACCACGCCCCGGTGTTTCATGCGTTTGTATTTTCCGCAATTACACTCATAGTCCTTGGTGGGACCGAATATTTTGGCACAGAAGAGCCCATCCCGTTCGGGCTTAAAGGTCCGGTAATTGATGGTTTCCGGTTTTTTGACTTCCCCGTGGGACCATTCCCGGATCTTCTCCGGTGAGGCCAGAGAAATTTTTACCGCATAAAAATTCAACGGGTCTTTTGGCTTGGCAAAATAACTGAATAAATCTTCCAAAGTCTACTCCTTAAACAAAGGATTCAAAGATTGTGATGTGTGACGGGTAGCGTGGGAAAAATAATCTCGTCACTCGTCACCCGTCACAGTTAACACCTTAAACTTTGTACCTTTTTGTATCAGTGATGTCCTTCCTGGGACGGTTCTCCTTCCAGGAGTTCCACATTAAGACCCAGGCTCTGTAATTCCTTAACCAAAACATTGAAGGACTCGGGCAAACCGGCTTCCAGAATATTATCGCCCTTGACGATCTTCTCATACATTCGGGTCCGGCCCACCACATCATCCGATTTTACCGTTAAAAACTCCTGCAAGGTAAAAGCGGCCCCGTAGGCCTCCATGGCCCAGACCTCCATTTCACCCAGGCGCTGCCCTCCGAATTGGGCCTTGCCCCCCAAGGGCTGCTGGGTGACCAGCGAATAAGGGCCGATGGAACGGGCATGGATTTTGTCATCTACCAGGTGATGTAGTTTCAGCATATACATGACCCCGACCGTCACCGGCCGGTCAAAGGCTTGTCCGGTCCGGCCGTCATAGAGAACGGATTGCCCCGTTTCCGGCAGCCCGGCCAGTTTTAATAATTTTTGGATATCCTCTTCGTCGGCTCCATCAAAGACCGGTGTGGACATATGGACCCCTTCATCAAACTGGGCGGCCAATACCGGCAGATTCTCTTCGGAGAGACCGTCTATATACTCTTCCACTTTTTTGGAATCATATATTTTTCGCAAAAAGCGTCGGGTTTCCCCATCCCTTCCCAGGGTCTTGAGCAACTCGGCCACTTTTTTCCCTAATTCCTGCGATACCCAGCCCAGATGGGTCTCCATGACCTGCCCCACATTCATCCTCGAAGGGACTCCCAGGGGATTGAGGACGATATCAACCGGGGTGCCGTCCGCGAAATAGGGCATATCTTCGGTAGGCAGGATCCGGGAGACGACCCCCTTATTCCCGTGACGGCCGGCCATCTTGTCGCCCACTGAAAGCTTCCGTTTCACGGTCACATAGACTTTGACCATCTTGACGACGCCCGGAGGCAATTCATCCCCCCTTTTTAATTTGACGATCCGCCCTTCAAAGCTCTCTTTGATCAGACTGACCTGTTCCTGGTAATCTTTAATAATCTGGTCCACATCTTCTTTCAGTTCTTTTCCCTTGGCCGCTGAAAGTTCCTTCCATTTTTTGACCGGGATTTTGGATAGTCGATCGGAGGTAAATTTCTCACCCCTGGATATCAAAATTTTTCCGCTTCGATCCTCTTTAATGGTTCCGGCAGAGACTTTTCCCGTCAATATCCCTTTCAATCGCAGCAAGGCCTCTCTCTGCACGATCTGGATTTCATCGTTCTGGTCTTTCATAATCCGGGAGATCTCTTCTTCTTCAATGGCCCTGGACCGGCTGTCCCGTTCTACGCCTTTCCGGGAAAAAACATTGGCATCGATCACGATCCCCTCGATCCCCGGCGGGACCCTTAAGGAGGTATCCTTGACATCTCCGGCCTTCTCTCCAAAAATGGCCCGAAGTAATTTTTCTTCGGGAGAAAGCTGGGTCTCCCCTTTGGGAGTGATCTTGCCTACCAGGATATCCCCGGGCTTCACTTCGGCTCCGATACGGATAATCCCGCTTTCATCCAGATTCTTTAAGGATTCATCACCCAGATTGGGAATATCCCGGGTAATCTCTTCCCGGCCCAGTTTGGTATCCCGGGCAATCAGTTCAAACTCTTCAATATGGATGGAGGTAAAGACATCATCTTTGACCAAATGCTCCCCCACCAGGATCGAATCTTCAAAATTATACCCTCCCCAGGACATAAAGGCCACCGTGACATTCCGCCCCAGGGCCAATTCCCCCCGTTCCGTGGACGGCCCATCGGCAATAACCTGCCCCTTGCCTACAAAGTCGCCTTTACGGACGATGGGTTTCTGGTTAAAACAGGTATTTTGATTGGAGCGCAGGAACTTGGTCAGCTTGTAAATTTCGACATCAGCGCCTAAGGCCTTTTCGGATTCTTTGTCTGAGAGATACCGGACCACAATACGATCGGCATCCACGTCTTCAACGATCCCGTCCCGTTTGGCCACTACGGTGACTCCCGAGTCCCGGGCCACCACCTCTTCAATGCCGGTGCCGATGATCGGGGCCCGGCAGGCTAACAAAGGAACGGCCTGGCGCTGCATATTGGAGCCCATCAGAGCCCGGTTGGCATCATCATTCTCGAGGAAAGGGATCAAAGAAGCGGCTACGCTGACTAATTGATTCGGTGATACGTCCATCAAGTGAATCGCTTCTTCTTCCTGATTGACCATGATAAATTCCCCGTCCCGCCGGGCGGAAACGCTGGAATCCAGTATCTTTCCTGATCGATCCAACATGACGCTGGCCTGGGCGATGTTGAGATCTTTTTCATCCATGGCACTCAAGAAATTGACTTCCCGGGAAACGACCCCGTCCTGGACGGTCCGGTAAGGGGTTTCAATAAACCCGAACTCATTGACCCGGGCAAAGGTACTCAAGGAGACGATCAACCCGATATTAGGACCTTCCGGGGTTTCTATGGGACAAATCCGCCCATAATGGGTAGGATGGACATCCCGGACCTCAAATCCGGCCCGCTCCCGGGTCAACCCGCCTGGTCCCAGGGCGGAAAGCCGTCTCTTGTGGGTGATTTCAGAAAGGGGGTTGGTTTGATCCATGAACTGCGAGAGCTGGCTGGTCCCGAAAAATTCTTTGACTACCGCCGCCACCGGTTTGGGATTGATCAAATCATGGGGCATCAAGGTTTCAATTTCCTGCAAGGTCATCCGTTCCTTGATGGTACGCTCCATCCGCACCAGGCCGATCCGGTATTGGTTTTCCAGGAGTTCCCCTAC
>JACRBX010000019.1 GCA_016219225.1 Deltaproteobacteria bacterium | reverse complement strand
GATTGCGGCGCCCGTTACGAGTACACGGATGTTGATTTACTCCAGGGGCAAGAGCGTTCCAATACGATAGAAGAGGTAAAAAAATATAACCCCGTCTGTTCCTTTCCGACCATCCTGATCGGTGATCAGGTTATTGTCGGTTTTAAAGAAAACGAGATCAAGGAGGCCCTGGGCCTATGACTGAAAAAGACCTTTATGAAATGTTAAAAAAGATCCAGGAACCTAAAGGATACTTTTTTAACAAAGACTTGAAAATCACTCTCGATCTGCTCAAAGGTCTACTCCTGAATAAAGAACGCTACGGCTACATGTGCTGCCCCTGTCGGTTGGCCTCAGGGGACCGGAAACGGGACGAAGACATCCTCTGCCCCTGCGTTTACAGGCCCCCGGATGTGGAAGAGTACGGGAGTTGTTATTGCAATCTTTATGTTTCTAAGGAATGGAATGAGGAGGAAGGCCCCCATCCCTATGTCCCGGAACGGCGGCCTGTCGACCGGCTTGCCTATTAACCGGCCTGCCGTATTTTTTTTATGCGGTTTTCGAACAAAAAATGGTGCGCCTCTCTTTACAATGAATCTCCTGGTGATTAAAGTTAAATATGGTGCCAGTGATTCTTTTTTGCTTTGTATCTGAGCGGTTATCTCAAATGGTGCTACTGTTGCGGGTTATGGGTTGCAAATCAGAGGATCTGACTAAATTTTTTAAGTGGGAATGTAACTGATTAACGGGAGGGAGAGAAGATGTATTCAAGCACTGTAATGGATCATTTTAAAAACCCGCGGAACGTCGGAGAAATCGAAAATGCCGACGGGATCGGGGAAGTGGGCAATCCCCTATGTGGTGACATGATGACCATCTACTTAAAGATCGAAGAAGAAACGATCAAAGACATCAAATTCAAGACCTTCGGCTGTGGGGCAGCCATTGCCGTATCCAGCATGCTCACCGAGATGGCCAAGGGCAAGACCGTAGAGGAGGCCAAGAAAATAACCAACAAAACCGTGGCGGAAGCCCTGGAAGGCCTGCCTAAAAACAAACTCCATTGTTCCAACCTGGGGGCCGACGCCCTTCACCTGGCCATTCAAAACTACGAAGACAAAAAGGCCGGCATCACCCGGCCGGTCTCCAAGCGGGAAGAAAAGCATGAGCACGATCATGGCCATGAAGAAGGCGGTAAATGTTACTGTCCTTATTGTAACATCGAAGTCAAGGAAGACCTGCCTTTTTGTGCCAGTTGCGGGAAAAGCTTAAAGACAATCCAGTAGAATAACCCCAGGAAGGTGCCTAATGAAACTGATTAATCTTGATTATCTCTCAGCCAATCCTGTTTTGCCGGAAGTCCAGGAAGCCATGATTGAAGCCATTCGGACCAATTACGGAAATCCTTCCAGCCCGCACCAGTTGGGGGACCAGGCCGCCGAGGCCCTGGCCAAGGCCCGGGAGTCCGTGGCCGGCTTGATCAACAGCCCATCCACTCAGGAGATCGTCTTTACCTCGGGGGGAACCGAGTCCATCAATCTGGCCATCAAAGGGGTGGCTTTGGCCAACGCTAAAAAAGGGAATCACATTGTTACCTCCAACATCGAACACAATGCCGTTCTCAGGACCCTCCGACGGCTCCGGATGATGGATTACAAGGTCGCTTCGGTGGCCGTAGATGAAAACGGCCGGATCGATCCCGCGGAGGTGGCCCGGGCCATAACCGATCAAACCATCCTGGTCACTATCATGCACAGCAATAATGAAATAGGCACTATTCAGCCTATCGAAGAAATTGCCCGGATCACCAGAGAAAAGAAAATCCCTTTTCATTGTGACGCCGTTACATCAGTCGGCGTGGTGCCGATGGATGTTCAAAAATTAGGCGTGGATTTGCTGAGTTTTTCAGCCAATCAATTTTATGGTCCATCCGGTGTGGGTGGCTTGTATATCCGCTCCGGAACGGGCCTCTGGCCGCTGCTGGACGGAGGGGTTCAGGAAAACAACAAACGGGCCGGTACAGAGAATCTTATCGGAATCATCGGCATGGGAAAAGCGGCCGAGTTGGCCGGTCGTGACCTGGAATCCCGCATCAATCATTGCCTCGGTCTTAAAAAGAAATTGATCCTGGGTCTCCAGGAAAATATTGAAGACATTTTTCTTAACGGCCATCCTGAGTTCTCCCTGCCTAACCTGGTTTCCGTATCCATACAATATATCGAAGGTGAGGGAATTGTCCTCATGCTGGATGAAGAAAAGATCCTGGTCTCCACCCGGTCCGCCTGTGCGGCCGGAGCACTTCAGGCCTCCCATGTCCTTTTGGCCATAGGCAGGGACTTCGCTGATGCCCAGGGGACCCTGGTCATTACCTTTGGAAAGGAAACTGCTGAGGCCGATATAGAGCGGTTCCTGGGGGTTTTAAAAACCGTAGTTCAAACCTTAAGGGATATGTCCCCCTTATATAAAAAGAAGGTTTAAGGTGAAAGGAGCATGATGATGACCACCATAAAAATCAAAGGCATGTCCTGCCAGCATTGCGTTATGGCAGCAACCAAGGCCTTAAAAGAAATCGAAGGCCTGGAGGATGTAAGGGTCGATCTCGACAAGGGCGAAGCTACCTTTAATGAAACCAAACCGGTGGATAAGGATCTGATTAAAGAAAAGATCAAAAAGGCCGGCTATGAGGTGGTAGCTTAATATCGAAGGTACAAGGCGCAAGGTTTAAGGTTCAAGGGAAAACCTTATTCCTTACACCGTGGACCTTGGACCGTTTTTTTCAAATCAGGAAAGGCGATTAAAAAATGAATCGATATGTCTGCTCGATTTGCGGTTATGTTTACGATCCGGCCAATGGCGACCCCGACAATGGGGTTAAACCAGGAACCCGATTTGAGGACCTGCCCGAGGATTGGACCTGTCCGGTTTGCGGGGCCACCAAAGATAAGTTTGAACAGGAATAAATGGACCTCACGAACAAGCCGATATTCCTATGAAAAATTCGGTCAGACCTTCCGGTACCGAACGGGAATGGACCATCCTTAAAGAGGCCATTGAGAATACCAATGAGGGTTTTGTTACCATTGATGAACATCACCAGGTCATCATCATTAACAAGGCCGCTGAAAAAATATTCGGCTATTCACGGGAGGAAATTTTAGGGAAGGACCTGGCGGTAATCCTCGGACCTACCTGTACCAGGGGCCACAAAGAGGCTGTTGCCCGGTTTCTAAAAACCCGGGAATCCAAACTGCTCGGCCACCAGACCGAATTTTTGGCCTATCGAAAAGACGGACAGCCCTTCCCCCTGTCCATATCTTTTTCCTTATCGGAAATCGAGGGCAAACTTTTTTTTACAGGGATCATCCGGGATCTGACCGAAACCAAAATCCTTGAGGAACAGGTCTCCAAATCCGAACGCCTGGCCGCCCTGGGCCAATTAGTGGCGGAAATCACCCACGAGATCAAAAACCCTTTGATCATGATCGGCGGCTTTGCCCGGCAACTCCTTCGAAGCATCGGGGATGAAAAAAATCAGACCAAATTAAAGGTCATTGCCGATGAAGTGCAAAGATTGGAGAAGCTGGTCATGGAACTCAGGGAGATCTATCGGCCAAAAAATCTGATCCTTGAACCAATCAATATCAATACCCTTTTGGAAGAAATCTATTCTCTTTCCAAGGAGGATTGCAAAAGTGCGGATATCTCCCTCCGGTTAAAGACGGCTGCTGATCCTCTAATGGTTGAAGGGGACCCGGGAAAATTAAAGCAAGTCTTCCTCAATCTGGTCAGAAATGCCATGGAGGCCCTGGAAAATGGGGGTACCCTGGCCATCCATTCGAAAGGGATCGACAATCAGGTGGAAGTCACCATTTCCGATAACGGCCCCGGTATTCCCCAAAAAGATCGGGAGCAGTTGTTTACCCCGTTTTTTACCACAAAACACCGGGGCACCGGCCTTGGCCTGAGTGTTTCAAAAAAAATTATCGAAGACCATCCGGGTGGCGCCCTGGACCTGGAAAGTGAAGAGGGGAAGGGAACGGTGGTCAGAATAACCCTGCCCTTATTAAACCCTCACGACCCATTGGGTCACCACGAAGCATGAAAATAAATTAAAAAAAGGCGAAAGGCCAGGGGTAATAGGTAACCCAACAATTTTATGTTTTTTTTCGCCCATAGCCCATAGCCTATTGCCCTTAGCCGTTAGAGGTTTTTCACACTTGAAACTTGAAACTTTATTATCGAATCTAACCATAAGAGGTAATGACCATGACACCAATAGAAGTGATCAAAGGAATTTACTGGGTGGGGGTAGTTGACTGGAACCTGAGAGATTTCCATGGCTACGCCACCCCTGAGGGTTCGACCTATAATGCCTACCTGATCCTGGATGAAAAAATAACCTTGATTGATACGGTCAAAAAAGAATTCGCCGATCAACTGCTGACCAATATCTCCCAAATCATGGACCCCAAAAAGATTGATTACGTGATCAGCAATCATACTGAAATGGACCATTCCGGGGGCCTGCCCCGGGTCATGCACAAAATCGGAGAAGACAAACCCCTCTACTGCTCGAAGGTGGGACTTAAAAATCTCTCCCGCCATTTTCAGGAAAAATGGAACTACCAACCGGTGGAAAACGGTGGGGAACTCCGGTTAGGCCGAAGGACCTTGACCTTTTTGGAGACCCGTATGGTTCATTGGCCTGACAGCATGTTCACCTACCTGAAGGAGGACCAACTCCTTTTTTCAAGCGACGCCTTCGGTCAACATTACGCCGGAGTAGAGCGATTTGATGACCAGATGGGTGAGGCCATCATGCCTCATGCCCTCAAATACTTTGCCAACATCCTTCTGCTCTATGCCCCTTTAATCCTCCAGTTGCTCGAAAAGGTCACCCAGATGAATTTGTCTATGAAGACCATCTGTCCGGATCACGGAATCATCTGGCGCAAGGATCCGGGAAAAATTATCAAGGCCTACATGGAATGGGCCCGGCAAAAGCCCAAAAAAAAGGCCATCGTCGTCTATGATACCATGTGGGAAAGCACCCGGAAAATGGCCGAAGCCATTGTAGATGGTTTGGGACAGGAAGGGATTGAGGCCAAATCCATGCATCTTCGAGCCAATCACCGCAGCGATGTGATGACCGAAATCCTGGATGCCGGGGCCGTCCTGGTCGGTTCTCCGACCCTGAACAATGGGCTGTTTCCAACCGTCAGTGATTTTCTGTGCTATATGAAAGGACTGAGACCCAACCCAAAAATTGCCGCTGCCTTCGGGTCCTACGGCTGGAGCGGCGAGGCGGTTAAATTGATCAACAATGAATTAGAAGAAATGAAATTCGACCTGATCGATCCGGGGTTGAAGGTCCAGTTTGTACCGGACGCTTCCGGGATCACGGCTGCCTTTCAATTGGGACGGAAAATCGGACAGGCATTACAGAACCTTTAACTGATATCGATAAATTAGGACGCAGATTTTCGCCGATACCCGCAGATAGCTATTCTTTATTATTCTTTTATATTCAAAATCCTGGCAATCTGCGTCGATCTGCGTCCCAAAAGGGAATTCCTATGCTATCCAGTTATCCGCAGATGTACTTTATAAGAAACTATGATCTCTGCCTATCATCCGTCGGATAATCCTTCCTGGGTGGTCATTGTCAATCCGGTCAGTGCCAATGGCCGAACCGGGCGGCAATGGCCTCGCAACGAAGCCCTGCTGAGGGATATC
>JACRBX010000018.1 GCA_016219225.1 Deltaproteobacteria bacterium | reverse complement strand
GTGTGCGCGACTCTTTCTTTGGCTCTGAGATTTCCTTCCAGGAAATGGCAGTCTCCCACTTCTCAGCCGCCGACCATGATGGCGTCGGCACCGGCCTCAAAGGCCTTCAGGATATGCAGGATATCCACCTTGCCGGTGCACAACAGTTTAACGATGCGCACATTGTGGGGATATTGAAGACGCATGGAACCGGCCATATCCGCCGCCGTATAGGTGCAGTAGGTGCAGACCATGGCGATAATTTTGGGTTCATAAACCGGCATAATTACTTGTCTCCCTGTTAAGTCCTCATGCTTCTCTGAAGCATTACTGACCATGAAAACGGGTTTCTCCGAACTCCGAACTCTAAACTCCGAACTTTACTAAGCCGCCAGCCATTCAAAAATCGCCGTTTCCTTGGCGATGATCTGGTCGTCCCGCTGATGCTGGACCTGAATCAATTTGCGGGGACAGGCACTGGCGCAGTTGCCGCACCCCTGGCAGGAAGCCGGGTTGATATAAATCATGCCTTCGTCGTCCACCTGGGGAACCCCGAAGGGGCAGGTGCGGACACAGGTCATGCAGACGACGCACCGTTCCTGGTCGACCACGGCCACCTGACCGCCCACATTGATCTGTTTCTGGGCCAGGATGGTGGCCGCCCGGGCTGCGGCCCCCTTGGCCTGGGAGATACTCTCTTCCATAAATTTGGGACCATGGGCCAGGCCGCAGAGAAACAGGCCGGCAGAGGCAAAATCCACGGGACGAAGCTTGATATGGGCCTCCAAGAAAAATCCATCGGCATCGGAGGGGATCTTTAACACCGAGGCCAGGGGTTTGCTTTCCGGATTGGGGCGGATGGCACTGCTCAAAATCAGATAATCGGGGTTGAAGCGGATGGCCCGGTTCAGGTTGCGATCCAGGACCGTTACCAGAAGCTTTGTTCCCTCCAGGGTGCATTCCGGTTTTTGATCTCCTTCATAGCGCACAAATCGTACCCCGGCCTCCCGGGCCTTTTTATAATAAAGTTCTTTCTGGGCATAGGTGCGCATATCCCGATAGAGAATGGTGACCCGGGTTTGAGGACTAACTTCTTTGATTTTTAAGGCATTGGAAACGGCTGAGGAACAACAGACCCTGGAACAGTAGGGATGGTCTTCATCCCGGGAGCCGACACACTGGATCATGATTATTTCTTTGGCCGGGCCAATGGTATCAGGGGCCTGGGAAAGCAGTTGATGAAATTCCAACTGGGTTTTTATTCGCGAATCCTGTCCATAGAGATACTCGGTGGGTTTATATTCCGAACCACCGGTGGCCACGACCACGGCCCCATGTTCTATGGTTTTCTTCATCCCCTGATGGTTGACGGTGCTCCGGAAATTCCCCACATGTCCATTGATTTCCGATAATTCCGCTTCAGTGAAAATCCGAATGCGTTCATGGTGGTTGGCCCGCTCGATCAGTTTTCCTAAATAGGAGGGCACATCAACCCCTTCCAGGGAATGGGAGAGTTTGAGGGCATTCCCACCCAGGTGCTGACCCTTCTCAATCAGATAGGTTTCAAACCCCTGATCGGCCAGATTGAGGGCTGCGGTCAGTCCGGCCAGACCGCCGCCGACCACCAGGGCCTTCTGGATCACATCAAAGGGTATTTCATACAAAGGTTCCAGAAGATGGGTCCGGGCCACGGCCATCCGGATCAGGTCTTTGGCTTTTTCCGTGGCCAGGGCCGGATCGCTTTGATGAACCCAGGAACATTGATCGCGAATATTGGCCATCTCGAAGAGATATTTATTTAAACCCGCTTTGCGCAAGGTTTCCTGAAAAAGGGCTTCATGGGTCCTGGGGGAACAGGAGGCCACAATGGCCCGGTTGAGGCCTTGTTCCTGGATGATTTCGGCCATCTTTTCCTGACTGTCGGTGGAACAGGTGAAGAGAAAGTGATCGGCATAAACCACACCGGGTAAAGTTCGGGCGTAGGCGCTGGCCTCGCTGACATTGACCACCCCGGCAATGTTGATCCCGCAGTGACAGATAAAGACCCCGATCCGGGGTTCTTCCTGACGCACATCCCGTTCGGGAGGAAAGACCATCTCTTTGACCTGGGTCCCCCGCACTTCCGATAACAGGGCGGCGGCTTCAGCCGCGGCGCCACTGGCCTGGGTGACTGTCTCAGGGATATCCTTGGGGTTTTGAAAGACCCCGCTGACAAAGACGCCGGGTTGTGAGGTGCCGACTACATTTAATTCCGGGGTCTGACAAAATCCGAATCGATCGGTCTTAAGATCCAGGGCCTTGGCCAGTTCCCAGGCCTCAGAGTGGGGCTTCAGCCCGACCGAGAGGATGATCAGGTCGAACTCTTCGGTCTGGAAGGTGTTGGTCTCATCGATAAAAGAAACCTGCAGGTTGTGGTTCCTGGGGTTCTCGGCCACCCGGGAAAGCAGGCTGCGCACATAGCGGACCCCATGATCTTTTTTGGCCCGTTCATAATAACGGTCAAAGCCCTTGCCCTGGGCCCGGATATCGATAAAAAAGATAGAAGGCTCGATAGTGGAAATATGTTCCTTGGCAATGATGGCCTGCTTGGTGGCATACATACAGCAAACGTAAGAACAATAATCCTGATTCAGACTGGCATCCCGGGAGCCGACGCACTGGATCCAGCCTACCTTGGTCGGTTCCTTATGGTCAGACGGCCTTTGAATATGGCCGGCATAAGGTCCGGAGGCAGACAGGAAACGTTCAAATTCCAGGCTGGTGATTACATTGGGGTAGCGGCCATATCCGTATTCCCCTTTAAGTCGGGCCTCAAAGGTCTCAAATCCGGGGCTGGCAATAATGGCGCCCACATCGAGGGTTAACTCCCGGGGTTTCTGATTATAGTCGATGGCCCCGGCCGGGCAGAATTTTTCACAGGCCCCGCAGTCTCCGGTCAGGAAATGGACACAGTTCTCGGCGTCGATGGCCGGCATGGCCGGTACGGCCTGGGGAAAGGGCTTATAGATATTGGGACGCTCCGAGAGCCCCATATTAAATTCCGAACCCCGAATTTTAGGGATGCGGGCCGATATTTTATCCAGGGTTATGGCCCCGGTCGGGCAGACAAAGGCACAGGCCCCGCAGGTACGGCAGATTTCGGAGAATTGGCCAAAGGGGGTGGAAATCATTTTTTCCGATCCCCGGTTGATCAAACCGATGGCCCCCACGCCCATCAACTCCTGACAGACCCGCACACACTTGCCGCAAAGGATGCACTGGTTATCCTCTTTTTTAAAGCGGGTCTCCCGGACCCCTAACTGGGCGGCCATTTGCTGAATCTCGGGGACCTCCGGACAGCGGGCCAGAAGGAGTTCCATGGTCATTTGGCGGGCTTTAATAATCCGGTCGGTGCCGGTTAAGACTTCCAGACCTTCTTCGGCCGGTGCGGTACAGGCCGTGCTTAATCGGGACCTGCCGCCCTGCTGGATTTCTACCAGGCAAAGACGGCAGCCCCCATAGGGTTCAATGGCCTGGTAATAGCAAAGGGTGGGGATGTTAATACTCAGTTTGCGACAGGCCTCTAAGATAGTAGTGCCTTTGGAGACGTCTAAGGGCTGTCCATCTATCGTAAACGAGATCATGGTCATTCATCTCCTCTTAAAAAACCTGAATCGCCCCGAATTTACAGAATTCCCTGCAGGCCCCGCAACGGACGCATTTCAAGGGATCAATCACGTGGGGGGTTTTCTTTTCGCCGGTAATACATTCCGTGGGACAATTTCGGGCGCAAGCCATACAACCGGTGCATTTTTCCGGGTTAATGCTATAGGTGATCAGATCTTTACAAACGCCGGCCGGACAACGCCGCTCAACAATATGGGCCAAATATTCATCTTTGAAATAACGTAAAGCCGTTAATACCGGGTTAGGGGCGGTTCCTCCGAGACCACAAAGGGATACATCCTTGACATAAAGGGCCAGTTCCTCCAAAGCGATCAGGTCTTTTTCCGTTCCTTTGCCTTGAGAGATGTCGGTCAGGATTTCGAATAACCGCTTGGTCCCTTCCCGGCAGGGGGTGCACTTACCGCAGGATTCCTCCATGGTAAAGGAGATGAAATACTTGGCCAGGTCGACCATGCAGGTCCCTTCGTCCATAACAATCATACCGCCTGAACCCATGATGGATCCTAAGCGGCCCAGGGATTCGTAATCTACCGACGTATCCATTAACCGGGTGGGAATACACCCTCCGGAAGGCCCTCCGGTCTGAACGGCTTTCAGAGGCCGGTCATCCTGGATGCCTCCTCCAATGTCAAAAATCATTTCCTTCAAGGGGATGCCCAGGGGGATTTCTACCAGGCCGGTATTTTTAACCTTCCCTACCAGAGAAAAGACCGTGGTCCCCCTGGCCGTTTCCGTGCCCATCTGGGCATACCATGCCGCCCCCCGGGCCATGATGGGGGCGATATGGGACCAGGTTTTGACATTGTTAATATTGGTCGGACAATCCCAAAGACCGCGCTGGGCCGGAAAAGGCGGGCGTGGTCGGGGTTCTCCGACCTTGCCCTCGATGGAAGCGATCAAGGCCGTTTCCTCGCCACAGACAAAGGCCCCGGCCCCTTCCCTGATCTTGAGTTTGAAGTTGAAATCCGTTCCGAAGATATTGTTTCCCAGGAGGCCGTAGGCCTCGGCCTGGGCAATGGCGATTTGCAGGTGCTTGATGGCCAGGGGATATTCGGCCCGGACATAGAGATACCCTTCCTGGGCACCCATGGCATAGGCCCCGATAGCCATACCTTCGATGACGGTATGGGGGTCTCCTTCCAGGATACTGCGGTCCATAAAGGCCCCGGGATCGCCTTCGTCGGCATTGCAAATGACATACTTGGTATCCCCGGGTGCTTTACGGCAGAATTCCCATTTAAGTCCTGTGGAAAATCCGGCCCCGCCGCGGCCCCGCAGGCCGGCCTTTTTAATCTCGGCAATCACTTCTTCCCAATTCATTTCGGTCAGAACTTTGAAAAGGGCCTTATATCCTCCCCGGCCGATATATTCTTCTATCCGCTCGGGGTTGATGAAACCACAGTTTCGAAGGGCGATCTTGCGTTGTTTTTTAAAAAAAGGCAATTCCTCATAGGCCGGGAGTTTCTCATATCCTGGTGGCATCCCATTGCCGGTATATTTCCGAAAAGCATTTTCAATGAGAAATTCGTCCTGATCCATCCGGCAGAGAAGCCCTTCTTCATAGATCCGGTCCTCTTTCAGGGCGGAGATCAGTTTTTTGACTTTTTCCGGATTCATGCGCTCATAGGTCAGGCGGGGTTTCCCGGGAAGGATGACATCCACCAGAGGTTCCCGCTGGCAATAACCGATACACCCGGTTCGATCCACCACAAAGTCCAGACCGGCATTATTTATTTCTTCCTGAAGGGTTTGAAAAACCTTTTCGGCGCCGGCTGAAATACCACAGGTGGCCAGACCCACAAAGATTTTGGTCTTTTCCGGATAGGTCAGGGCCAGGCCTTTTTGCTTCAAGGCATCCAAGTCCTGCAAACTCTGTATTCTCATAGGCTGTCTCAATCCCTATTGATAGTTCTCAATAATATGAGGGATCTGATTGAGCTTCAGATTCCCATAAGTATCCTGGTCGATCCGAATGGCCGGGGCCAGGGCGCAACAACCGATGCAGCGGACGGTTTCCAGGGTAAAACGCCGGTCCTCGGTGGTGGCCCCGGACTGAATGCCGAGTTGTTTTTCCAGCCGGTCCAACAGAGCCGGGGACCCTTTTACAAAACATCCCGTACCCAGGCAGATCTGGATGACATGACGCCCTCTTGGGGTTAGACTGAAGGCATTATAAAAGGTGGCCACCCGAAGGACCTGGGCCAGAGAAAGGTCCAATTCATCGGCCACATAGGAAAGGCTGTAAGGAGGAAGCCACTTGAACCGGGTATTGATGGCCAGCAGGATGGGCAACAGGTTCCCCCGTTCCTCCCGGTATCGGTCAATGACCTCTTTGATGAAATGCTCTTCTTCGGGGTCTTTCCAGTCCACTTCGGGTTTATGTTTTTCAGGAAGAAACACCTCGTTTCTCACCGGGCAGTTGGCTGTGCAAACCCCGCAAGCATTGCATTTTTCTTCATCGATATAGCGGGGTTCTTTATGCAGGGTTACCTGAAAATGCCCCGGCTGCCCTTGTACCCCTTTAACCCGGCTGCGGGTGATGATTTCAATATTGGGATTCCCGGCCACTTCAATCAATTTCGGAGAGATCATGCAGGTGGAACAATCATTGGTCGGAAAGGTCTTGTCCAACTGGGCCATGACTCCGCCGATACTGATGTTCTTATCCACCAGGTAGACTTTGAAACCGGCATTGGCCAGATCCAGGGCCGATTGCATCCCGGAGATGCCGGCCCCGACGACCATTACGGCCCCAACCTTTTCGGCTTCCTGACGGACAGATTCCAAGACAGCTGCTTCCATATTATATCCTCGGCTATGGGCAATGGGCTATGGGCAATGGGTGGCGGATTAGTTTTCCCCTCTCGCCTCTCGCCTCTTGCCTCGTGCCTCTCGCCTGTATTTTTCTTAAACCAATCCCTTTCGCTCCAAAAGAAGCACCGGATTCACCAGGTGCCGTGAAAGCCAGGTCCTGGCCTCAGGGGCCTTCCAGGAAACTCCGATCAATTCCGTATAATAATAGATCGGCAAATCGTATCGTTTCCCAAAAATCTCCGAAATCTTGGTTTGAGGCATATCCAGGTTGGCCTGGCACATCTGGCAGGAGACCACGATGGCCTCGGCACCCGTTTCCAAAGCCCTCTCATAAAGGCGTTGGACCAGGGTGTGGACAATGTCCGGTCGGGACACCGTATGGCTGGCGCCGCAACAATCGGTTTTATAAGACCAGTCATGGACTGTGGCCCCCAGGGCCTTAAGGAGGGTATCCATGTTCTGGGGATTTTCCGGTTGACCGGCTTCGGTTATTTTGGGAGGTCTGTTGGCCATGCACCCATAGTAACTCACCAATGATAATCCCTTTAAGGGTTGCTGGACTTTGGCTTGAATCAAGGAAAGCCATTCGGGCTGACTGAGGAAATCCAGCAGGTCCCAGACCTTGATTTTTCCGGAAAAGCGATAAGGTTGATTTTTGTCGGGTCCTTTTTGCAGGGCCTGCCCGGCGGTCTTCAACCGGTTAAAACACAGGGGGCAGGGGACGACTACGTCCAGTCCGGTCTGCTCGGCCAGGGCCAGATTACGACCGGGCAGGGCGATGGATAAAAATTCATCGGTGCTATGGGCAGCCGAAGCACCGCAACAACTCCAATCCGGTATTTCGGTCAGATCAATCCCCAGGTGCCCGCAAACATAGGACAACGATTCCTGATAATCTCTGGCCGTTGCTTCTAAAGAACATCCAGGGTAGTAGGAGACTTTCATAAAATTCCTTTTTTAGGCTATGGGCTATGGGCTATTGGCGCTTATAGGTATTTTGCCTTGCCTTAATTAGCTGTCCGAGCATTTTAGCTAACTCTTCGCAATTCTGTTCGATTTTTTGGTAATCTTCTTCAGGCAGATATCCAATATTGAAAGCAATTTCTACTTGTGTCCTCAACTCCGCAAGAGAACCTTTGGCGAAAAAGAAGAAACGAACGGACTCTTTATCTGTATCTCTTTCATCGCCTTCAGCTATATTACTGGCGATACTTATGACCGTCCTCCTGATCTGATCCCTGAAAGAATAATCCTTACTTATAGGCCCCGTACTTGTGATTTGGTATATGAGGACAGCTAGATCCTTTGCCTTTTGCCAGACAATCAGATCTCGAAACCCTTTCTTTCCCATTTCTCTTCTTCCTTCCTATAGCCTATAGCCTATTGCCTATAGCTTATTCTTAAACATTTTTTGTACTTCTTCTTTCCCCTTAATTTTTTTGGGAAGCAGATTCAACCGCCCTTTTCGGTACATGGTCCAACCCAGGCGCATTTCATCCATGATGGTCAGGTCTTTCATCTTTTGGAGCCAGGCGCCGCTTTTGAGCATATAGCTCTGCATCAGGCCGGCTTCAAAGATCCGTCCCCTTTTCCGGATATCGTCTAAAAAGGCCTGATGAAAGGCCAGGACTTTGCTTTCCGCGGCCTTGGCCTTTTCTCCAACCACCGATTGTTTCAGGAAGTCCATGACACCGGCAATATCAATTTCATTGGGGCAGCGGGTGGTGCAGGTTTCACAGGAGGCACAGACCCAGATAGTGGCACTTTCCCGGATTTCCTTCTTCAGGCCCAACTGGATGTAACGCATGACCTGATCCGGATAAATATCCATGGCGAAGGTCACCGGACAGCCGTTGGTACATTTGCGGCATTGGAAACAGGCCGAGACCTTGATGCCGCTTCCCTGTTCTACTTCATCCAAGAAATGGGACTCCCCGATGATTATCTCGGGAATCGTGTGCTCCATAATGCTCCTTCCTGCCGGTCGTTTGTCGAACCTGAAGCCTCAGTCAGGATCTTTTTAGAGGCTATGGGCAATAGGCTATAGGCTATAGGCAAGGTACAGATCCGGGTTTTTACACATGCATCTTGCAGCTTTCTTCTTTTACTCAGCCCTGATTTCCGACTCGGTTTTTCATACTTGCATCTTGCAACTTGAAACTTTATTCTTGAACTAAGTCCTGACCCCTGATCCCCGATCCCTGCCCCCTGACCCCTGACTATGCCGGGCAAAACCGGCTGATACAGGCGATGAGTTCTTCGGATTCAGGTGGCTTTTCGATATAGGCTTCCGGTTCCGCTATGGAGGCCCCATGGTAGCGGTCCAGTTCCCGGTGGGAGTGGAAGAAGGTTTTTTTGGAGACCGCCGAGACCATGATAACGGGGATTTGTTTTGTGTTTTCGTCGGATCTAATTTCCCGGTACAACTTGAGTCCGCTTTCCTTAGGCATCATAACGTCCAGGATGACCAGATCGGGTTTGTGCTCTTTGATCATCTTCAGGCCCTCTTCACCGTCTTTGGCCACCAGAGGTTTATAACCATTGGTCTCTACCAGGGTGGAAATAAAAATGCGAATGTCCATCTCATCGTCCACCACTAATATTTTCTTTTTCATGATCTTCCTCCCTCTGTCGGATAGTGCCGAATAGAAAAGTTATCTGCGGATATCGGCGAAAATCTGCGTCCTAATTTCAAATTTATTTCCCCAATTGATCCAGTTGAAACGTCTTTCCCGGATATCGAATGGCCATAACGGTGCAATGGGCTCGGCGGGCTACATTTTCGGCGGTGCTGCCAAAAGTGGTCCGGTCCAATTCCGAACTTCCCGCTGCGCCTAAAACGATAAAGTCCACATTTTGGCTCCGGGCAAATCGGACGATTTCCACAAAAGGGACCCCGCCGGTTAAATGGAATTGGTAATTGGTAAAGGTGCCCATCTTAGGTTCATAGCGTTCTTTTAAATCCTGGATGCCTTTTCCCATAATCTCCTTCGAAATAAAAGCTTCCTTTCCGCCGGTTGCCTGGTCATCCACCACAGTGCGCATGTACTTATAAGGTGAATGCAGAACGTGGAGAATAAAGAGTTGGGCCTGATATTTTTCGGCCATGTCCAGAGCGGTGAGGAAGGCATAATCGGCATCCTCGGAAAAATCCGTACAATAAAGAATTTTTTCGTATTTTAGTGCCATGGCAACCTCCTTGAAGGCTAAGGGTTTCAGGAGCTTTTGTTATTATTGTTTGCATTTTTGATGCCATTAGTGTTGATGAGTTCGTAAAAAGTCCGGAAGAGCCCATTCTCGTCATTCCCGTGAATACGGGAATCCAGTGTTATTAATAAGTTGTATTAATCTTGGATTCCCGCCTGCGCGGGAATGACGGGTTTTTAACGAGCCGCTCTAACATTGGGTACTGAATATCGATGGATATCTTTTGAGTTGAATGATAAAAATATGAATATTTGTTGTAACAATGAAACAAATGTTGCACGTTGCATTATGTTGCTTCATTGGATGGTCGTAGAGGAAGGATCACCTGAAAGACAGATCCCTTTCGGGGTTCGGATTGGACCTTGATCTCGCCCTGATGTTCCTGAGCGATTTTGTGGGATAACAAAAGACCCAGACCCGTTCCCCGGGATCCTTTGGTGCTGAAAAATATCGTAAATAATTTTTTTTGGATTTCCTGATCCATGCCCATACCATTGTCGCTCACTTCCAGGAGAACCTTATTTTCCGGCACGAGGCAGCTTCTAATGCACACTTCCGGGTTTTCAACCGCCTCCTCTCCCAAGGTACAGGCATCAATGGCATTCCCTACCAGATTGGTC
Source organism: Deltaproteobacteria bacterium (assembly GCA_016219225.1). Taxonomy (NCBI): domain Bacteria; kingdom Pseudomonadati; phylum Myxococcota; class Myxococcia; species Deltaproteobacteria bacterium. The sequence continues at coordinate 3,601 of JACRBX010000018.1, read as the reverse complement.
ATGACTTCCTGGATTCCCCGGGGATCGAGGTCAACCGTTCCTATTTTTTCGTCCAGGTCAAGGGTCAGGTGAACGCCCTGTTGTTTGGACTGGGCCTGGTAAAGGTCATAGACTTCCCGAATCAAATTATTGGGATTAACCGGCTCCCTTTCGGGTTCCCGGTCCCGGCAAAAATTAAGCAGGTCTCTGGTCAGACCCGAAATCTTTTCAATATTCCGCTCCACCATATCCCAGCCATCCTTGAGATATTTCATCTCCTGAAGTTCAAAGCCTTTGTTGACCATGAAGCGGCCCCCTTTCAGACCGCTTAATATGTTTTTAATGGCATGGGCCAGACCGGCCACGGTTTGGCCGGTAGCCGCCAGACGTTCAGCCCGGAGAAGCTCTTTTTGCATTTGCACCAGTTCAGCGGTGGTTTCCTTTACCTTGTTTTGCAATTCCTCGTTATACCTTTTAGCCAGACGTTTCCAGGCCGACTTTTCTTCGGCCCGCTTCAGGGATATGAATAGCACTTCATCATGGATAGGTTTGGTGATAAAATCAGAGGCCTCTAATTGCAATGATTTTATGGCCAGTTCCATTTCTCCATGACCGGTGATCATGATCACTTCCGTTTCAGGATTGATGGACTTAATCTTTCGCAAGACTTCCATGCCGTCTAATCCCGGCATTTTAATATCCGTAAGAACGATCGAGGGTTTTTCCTGTTGAAAAAGTGCAATTCCCTTCTCCCCATCATTAGCAATAAGGACCTCATATCCGGCATCGCGAAGGGAGATGCCCAGGACTTTACGAATGCCTTCTTCATCATCGATCAATAATAATTTGGGTTTCATATTTTACCTCGATCCATTTTCCTCCTTAAAGGGCGGGAAAAGCAAAGTAAAAGTAGTGCCGGCACCGACCAGGCTGTTGACCTGAATTTGCCCTTGATAGTCCCGGATAATGCCATAGCTGATGGAGAGCCCCAGGCCGGTTCCTTGCCCGACCCCTTTGGTGGAGAAAAAGGGTTCAAATATTTTCTCCTGGATTTCCTTGGGAATACCGCAACCGTTGTCAGAGAAATCAACCTTTACCCAGCCGTTCTCAAAGAAGGATCGGATCCGGATCTTTTTTTCCTTAACAGCCGGATCATCTAACGCATCCCTGGCGTTCATGGCCAAATTAATGAAGACCTGCTCCAACCGGTTTTTGTCACCCAGGATATCGGGCAGTTCAGGTTCCAAATCCAAAAAGACCTTAATTTGCCTGAGTTCCAGTTGTTTTCCCATTACCGTCAGCATCCCTTGAATGGCTTCATTGATCTGAACGGCTGTTTTGTGGGTCTCTGTTTTTCGACCGAATTCTCTTAAGTGGTTGATGATCCGGGAGGCCCGGTCCACCTGGGCATCCATTTCTTCTGCCAGGGTGTTGAGGATCTCCCCCGAAATAGGTTGGCACCCTTTGATCTTTCTTAAGATAAAACTGCTGGCGGTTTTGATTACGGTAAGCGGTTGATTGAGTTCATGGGCCACACCGGCCGACATTTCTCCAAGGGTCGCCATTTTGCTGGCCTGGGCTAATTGTTGTTCGGCCTGGATACGCTCGGTGATATCGTTGGCGGTCATGATATAAATCGGGGTGTCCCGGTAAACACCCTGGGAGGCCCGCAAGTTAACATAAAAAATAGTCCCGTCTTTCCGAATTTGTCTTAATTTTCCCAGGAAATTTTTTTTACTCTTTAAAAGAAATCCCAGTTGGACTAAGGTATCCAATTTCTCCCGTGAACCTTCCGGTACTAATTCCAGGAAGGTCTTGGAAAGTAATTCGGATTTATCATAGCCGTAAAGAACCGAGGCCCGGGCATTGGCATCCAGGATTTGGAAGGTGTCTTCCTGGACGACAAAAATCGGATTGGGGTCGTTGTTAAACAACAGGCGATAGGCTTCTTCCGATTTTATCCGTTCTTCTTCCAGGATTTTTAAATTGGTGATGTTGACCGATACTTCCATGACCGAAATGATATCGTTTTTTTCATTATAGATCGGGCAGGTGTAGACCAGGATATGGGCTATCTGGCCGTCTTTGGTGGTAACCGTTTCTTCTCCGGTGTAAATGGAACCGGTTTGAAAGGTCTTCTCAACCTTGCAGTTGGGGCATTTATCGACCCGATTCTTGTAAACTTCATAACAATGGCCCCCGATATTGTCACCGAAATCCCTTCGAAAGTCCCGGTTAACCTGCAGGAGGCGAAGATTCCGGTCCTGGACGCTGATATAACACGGAACGCTTTCAAAAAGGATTTGATATTCCTGCTGGCTGGCTTTCAGGGCTGTTGTGATTTCCTTGATTTTTTGTCGCATTTCTTCAAAGGCAGTAGCCAAATCCCTGATCTCATCGGATGATTGAATTTCAATGGGACGGTTAAAGTCCCCGGAGGCGATTTCACCGGTACTTTGGCGTAACCTCCTGATAGGACGCTCCACAAAAAAGTAGATACAGAACTCAAATACCCCAAAGGCGCCGAGGAAGAAAAAGAGGGCGAAGACCAGGATATTTTTTGAATTCTTTTTTATTTCCTGATCGACTTCAGAAAGAGAAAGGACGACGTCCAGGACCCCCAGAACGGTTTTATCCGCCGGATGGGCATGACAGGCGGCGGTGCTGCAGGAGGGTTCATTATAGATGGGATTGATAAAACCGATGACCCGCCCGCCATTCCCCGAAGAAAAAATGCGGCTTCGGGCCGCCACCGATAATTTTTCCATGGGTTTGTCCTTCAGGTGACAGCTAAAACAGGCTTCGGTCTGCATGTTTACGGTCCGGCCGATCTCCTGCCGGCGGGTCGAGTACATGATGGCCCCTTTTTTATTAAAGATCCGGATTAACTCCACCCCTTTTTGCTCTCCCACGGCCTGGATGGTCCGGTGGAGGGCCTCGGGCTGATATTTGAGCATGCTGTAATGGGTACTTTGCCGCAGGGTGTCACTGAACATCCTGGCCGTACTCCTGACCCTTTGCACCGCCTGGTTTTCCTGGGTCTTTAATAAAAAATAGGCATAGCCCAGAACCGCCACAAATAGGATCAGACCGATAGCCAATCCCAGTTTCAGTCCCAGACTATGAAATAGTTTTTTATAAAGGGTTTCAGCCCAGGATTTCATGGAAATCTTGCTCGGTGGCCCGAAACATTCTGAATTCTGACTCCTGAATTCTGAATTCTAAAATTTTAAATATCTTTGCTTAGGGTTTAAGGTCATATTGTTTCATCTTCCGCCAGAGGGTAGTCCGGTCCATTTTCAAGGCTCTGGCGGTTTCCTGTCGATTCCAGTGGTGAACCTTTAAGATTTCCCGAAGACGGTCCGCTTCATCACCAAGGGTTGTTAGAACAGGAGAGGGGAGATCTCTGCCCTTGGATGGCGGTAAGGTGTGCAGGAAAAGGGGGAGATGGTCCACCTGGATCGTATCCCCCTGACAGAGCAGGCAGGCGTGTTCAATGATATTCTCCAGCTCGCGGATATTGCCCGGGTAATCATAATGGAGCAGGATATTCAAGGCCTTCTCGTCAAACCGACGGACATGTTTTCCCTTCTCCAAATTATTTTTTTTTAGAAAATTGTCG